>NZ_JAKFFD010000210.1:0-13483 GCF_036675385.1 Pseudarthrobacter sp.
CGGCGGGAAGGGCGGGAGGACCCTAGTTTTCTTCCTCGTCGTTGAAGGCCCACTCGAACATGTCGAAGACGAACTCGGAGAAGGTGCCTTCTTCGCTCTTCCACTGGCCGCGGGCGTTGTTGCGGCGGTACACGATGGGGTCTGGAATGCCGAGGTCGCCTACGCGGAAGCCCCAGGTGAACTGTTCTTCCTCATCCTCAAGGAACATCAGGAAGCCTTCGTCATCCACTTCCAGCTCTTCGGGATCCCAGAAGTAGTGGTAGGCCTCCATGATGTCCTCGCAGCCGCCCACCGCCAGGTAAAACTCGCGGAGGACCAGGGGAACCTGGAACTGGTGCTCGGCGAGGGCCGCGTCCAGTTCGTCCGCGGGCAGGCCATCTTCTTCCTGCCATTCGTCCTCGAGATACGTCGGAACAAGCGCGCGGAACTTCTCGAGGAACATGTCAGTCATGCTCATATCCTAACTAACTGCGGCCTGCTCCCGAGCCGCTGCCGAAGCCGCCACCGGGGCTCCCGCCGCCGGAGCCCCGCCGGTGCCAGCCGTGCACGGCGAGCGGAACATACCAGGACCGGCGCCAGGCAACCACACGGAAAGCGAACACCACGGCCGCCACCGCACATGCTGTCAGCACGTTGAAGGCCCCGGTGACCCAGAGCAGAGCAGTCAACGCTGCCCCGCTGAAGGCCGGCAGCGCGTAGAGGTCGCGGGGGTTGAACAGCTGGGGCACCTCGTTCGCGGTGATGTCCCGCAGCAGGCCGCCGCCCACGGCCGTGGTGACGCCGAGCAGCATGGCGGCCACCGGATTCATCCCTAGGGCCAGGGCCTTCAGCGTTCCTGTGATGCAGAAGAGGGCCAGCCCGCCGGCGTCGAACAGCACCAGCAGCGAGGTGTACCGCTGCACGCTGGAGTACAGGAAATACACCAGGACGGTGGCCAGAACCGGGGGCACCAAATAGGCGGGGTTGGAGAAGGCCGCCGGGGTGGTGTTGAGGATGATGTCGCGGATGACGCCCCCGCCGAGGGAGACCAGTGACGCCAGCAGCAGCGACCCCACCAGATCGAACTGCTTCCGTGCCGCCAACAGGGACCCGGAGACGGCGAAGAAGAAGACCCCGGCCAGGTCAAGCCATACAAGGTCGATGCCGAACGGCAATGTGTCGAACGGCAATGTCATGAGGGGTCCCGGCGGTTTCATGGTGGGCGGACAGGGCGGCTCCAACGTTACGCTAGCCCCTATGAACAACCCGATCATGATCGCCTGCGCCCATGGGACGTCCAGCACTCAGGGCGCCGCGGAGGTCAACGCCCTGCGCGCAAACATCGCCGCCCTGCGCCCGGGCCTTGACGTTCGCGAGGCCTACGTGGACGTTCAGCAGCCGGACCTCGTGGACGTGGTGGGAGGCCTGCCGGAAGAGGACAAGGCCGTCGTCGTGCCGTTGCTGCTGAGCGTCGGATATCACGTCAAGGTGGACATCGCCCGGGCTGTGAAAAGCCGTCCGGGCAGCCTCGCCGCAGCGCCGCTCGGCCCGGACCCGCGGCTCGCGGCACTGCTGGACCAGCGCCTCCGGGAGGCCGGCGTCACGGACCGCGACGCGATTGTCCTCGCCGCCGCCGGGTCCTCCAATCCCAACGCCGCCGCCAGCGTAGAAGAGCTCGCCGACCAGCTCAGGGCGCTGCGGCGCAACCGGATTCTGCCCGCGTACGGTGCCTCTGCGAAGCCGTCCGTGCCCGACGCCGTCGCCATTCTTCGGCTGGAACTGGCCGGGGGCGCCGGGGCGGGGGAGTCCGCGGGGGCCGTGGACGACGGCGGCCGCGTGGTGATTGCCTCCTACCTCCTCGCGCCGGGGTTCTTCCACGACCAGTTGGCCAAAGCCGGCGCCGATCTCGTGACGGAACCACTGCTGCCGTCCCCGGTGCTCGCCGAGATCGCCCTGGAACGGTTCGACGCCGCCGTCGTACACGGTCAATAGCCGCCCGTACGGCAACCGCCACCAAGCACAGCGGGCGGCCTTCTTCAAGGCTCTTCGGCGGTTCGTGACGAATTGTTTCCCTAGGTGACCTCCCGTTTCCGGACCTTTGTGACGCGCTTCGGCGGGCACCTACAGTCGATGCATGACTGATACAGCTCTAGCCGGAGCGTCCGTGGACCCCGCCGCCGCCAAACGCCCCGCGCGTGCCTCCCGCCCTGCTGCAAAGCCGCACGGGCAGTGGAAAGTGGACGGCAAAACCCCGCTGAACGCCAACGAAACCTGGAAACAGGAAGACGACGGCCTCAACGTGCGCGAGCGTATCGAGACCATCTACTCCAAGGAAGGCTTCGACGCCATCCCCAGCCAGGACCTGCACGGCCGCTTCCGCTGGTGGGGCCTGTACACCCAGCGCAAGCCCGGGATCGACGGCGGCAAGACCGCCACGCTCGAGCCGCACGAGCTGGAAGACAAGTACTTCATGCTCCGGGTCAGGATCGACGGCGGGGCGCTGACCACCGAGCAGCTGCGCGTCATCGGCCAGATTTCCGTTGATTTCGGCCGGGATTCCGCCGACCTCACGGACCGCCAGAACATCCAGCTGCACTGGATCCGGGTGGAGGACATCCCCGAGATCTGGAACCGGCTTGAGGGTGTTGGCCTGTCCACCACCGAGGCCTGCGGCGACGTGCCCCGCGTCATCCTGGGCTCGCCCGTGGCCGGCATCGCCAAGGACGAGATCATCGACCCCACGCCGCTCATCGCGGAGCTGGGCGAGCGTTTCATCGGCAACCCGCTGCTGTCCAACCTGCCGCGCAAGTACAAGACCGCCATCACCGGCCACCCCAGCCAGGACGTGGTCCACGAGATCAACGACTTCGCCCTGGTAGGCGTCCGCCACCCCGAGCTCGGCGTCGGCTACGACCTCTGGGCCGGCGGCGCGCTGTCCACCAACCCGATGCTCGGCAAGCGCCTCGGTGCCTTTGTGAAGCCCGAGGAAGCCGCCGAAGTCTGGCTCGGCGTCACCAGCATCTTCCGCGACTACGGCTACCGCCGCATGCGCACCAAGGCCCGTCTGAAATTCCTGATGGCCGACTGGGGACCGGCGAAGTTCCGCCAGATCCTCGAGGATGAATACCTGGGCTACAAGCTGGCCGACGGTCCCGCCGCGCCCAAGCCCACCACGCCGGGCGACCACATCGGTGTGCACGAGCAGAAGGACGGAAAATTCTTCATCGGCGCCACCCCGCTGGCCGGCCGCCTGTCCGGCGCCCAGTTGATCAAGCTCGCGGATACCCTTGAGGCCCGCGGCTCCTACCGCCTGCGCACCACCCCGCACCAGAAACTCGTAGTGCTGGACGTTGCCAAGGACCACGTGGAACCGCTGGTTGCCGAGCTGGACGCCCTGGGCCTCTCCGCACGCCCGTCCGTGTTCCGCCGCGGCACCATCGCCTGCACCGGCATCGAATACTGCAAGCTGGCCATCGTGGAAACCAAGGTCACGGCCGCCACCGCCGTCGCTGACCTGGAACGCCGCCTGGCGGACCTCGCGGAGTCCGGCGAACTGCCGCACGCGCTGTCCCTGCACATCAACGGCTGCCCCAACTCCTGCGCCCGCATCCAGACCGCGGACATCGGCCTGAAGGGCATGATGCTGCCAACGCCCGACGGCGACCCCTCCCCGGGTTTCCAGGTTCACCTGGGCGGCGGGCTGGCTTCCAACAGCCGCGAAGAGGCTGGTTTGGGACGCACCGTCCGCGGCCTGAAGGTGTACGTCGAGGACCTGCCGGACTACGTGGAACGCGTTGTCCGCACGTTCGTGGCCCAGCGTTCCGAAGGCCAGACCTTCGCCGAATGGGCCCACGCAGCAGACGAGGAGGCCCTCCAGTGAGCAAGCACGCATTGGGAGTCGACCCGGTGGTTGAGCCTGTCGAAACCCCGGCACTCCGCACCCACGACGAGCTGAAGATCATCGCCGAATCCGGCGCTGCCGAGCTCGGCTGGGACGCCCCCGCCCGCGACGTGATCGCCTGGGTGGAGCGCAACTTCGACCTCTCAGCGGTCGCCGTCGCATGCTCCATGGCCGACGCCGTCCTTCCGGCTCTGGTCGCGGACCAGATGCCCGGCGTCGACGTCCTGTTCCTGGAGACCGGCTACCACTTCCCGGAAACCTACGCCACGCGTGACGAGGTGGCCGCGAACCTCCGCGTCAACGTGGTGGACGTGCTTCCCGAGAACACGGTGGAACAGCAGGACCGGCTCCTCGGCAAGGATCTTTTTGCCCGCGACGCCGCCCAGTGCTGTGCCCTCCGCAAGGTGGCCCCGCTGCGCCGCACCCTGGCCGGCTACGAACTCTGGTTCACCGGCGTCCGCCGCGACGAGGCCCCCACCCGGACGAACACCCCGCTGGTGACCTGGGACGAGGTCAACGGCCTCGTCAAGGTCAACCCGGTGGCCGCCTGGACGTTCGACCAGCTGGTCCAGTACTCCGACGACAACCTCCTACCCGTCAACCCGCTGCTTTCCCAGGGTTACCCCTCCATTGGCTGCCAGCCCTGCACCCGCAAGGTGGCGCCCGGAGACGACCCCCGCGCCGGCCGCTGGGCAGGCACCGACAAGACAGAATGCGGACTACACGTATGAGCACTTTCCTAACTGAGGAGACCACCCAGGTGACTGAAGCCGCCGTATCTACGCGCCTCTCCAGCCTGGACACCCTCGAGTCCGAAGCGATCCACATCATCCGCGAAGTCGTGGCCGAGTTCGAAAAGCCCGCGCTGCTGTTCTCCGGCGGCAAGGACTCCGTGGTGATGCTGCACCTGGCCACCAAGGCGTTCTGGCCGGGCAAGGTCCCGTTCCCCGTCCTGCACGTGGACACCGGCCACAACTTCCCCGAGGTCATCGACTTCCGCGACCGCACCGTGGAGCGGCTGGGCCTGAAGCTGGTCGTTGGCTCCGTCCAGGAGTTCATCGACCGTGGCGAGCTGGCCGAGCGTGCCGACGGCACCCGCAACCCGCTGCAGACCGTCCCGCTGCTGGACGCCATCCAGCAGAACAAGTTCGACGCCGTCTTCGGTGGCGGCCGCCGTGACGAGGACAAGGCCCGCGCCAAGGAGCGCATCCTCAGCCTCCGCGACGAATTTGGCCAGTGGGACCCGCGCAACCAGCGCCCCGAACTGTGGAACCTCTACAACGGCCGCCACACCGTGGGCCAGCACGTCCGCGCGTTCCCCATCAGCAACTGGACCGAGCTGGACATCTGGCGCTACATCGAACGCGAGAACATCGAGCTGCCGGGCCTGTACTACGCCCATGACCGGGAAGTATTTGCCCGCGACGGCATGTGGCGTGCGGTGGGCGAAGTTTCGCAGCCGCTGCCGCACGAGGAAGTCATCGTCAAGACCGTCCGCTACCGCACCGTGGGCGACATGTCCTGCACCGGTGCGGTTGAGTCGGACGCAGCCACCGTGAGCGACGTCGTGATCGAAGTTGCCGCCTCCACCATCACCGAACGTGGCGCCACCCGTGCAGATGACCGCATCTCCGAGGCAGCCATGGAAGACCGCAAGAAGGATGGTTACTTCTAAATGAGCACCGACACCTTGGCCGCCGAGCTGGAAACAGCCCTGCCCACCACCCTTTTCCGGTTCGCCACCGCCGGATCGGTCGACGACGGGAAGTCCACTTTGGTGGGCCGCCTCCTGCACGACTCCAAGGCGATTCTTGCTGACACGCTCGACGCCGTTGCCCGCACCTCAGCCGACCGCGGCTTCGGCGGCGCGGCAGGCGGCATCGACCTGGCCCTGCTGACCGACGGCCTGCGCGCCGAGCGCGAGCAAGGCATCACCATCGACGTGGCCTACCGCTACTTCGCCACGGACCAGCGCAGCTTCATCCTGGCCGACTGCCCCGGGCACGTCCAGTACACCAAAAACACGGTGACGGGCGCGTCCACGGCGGATGCCGTCGTCGTACTCATTGACGCCCGCAAGGGTGTCCTGGAGCAGACGCGCCGGCACCTGTCCGTGCTGCAGCTGCTGCGGGTGGCGCACGTGATTGTGGCCGTGAACAAGATCGACCTGGTGGACTTCAGCGAGTCCGTGTTCCGTGAGATCCAGGCCGACGTGCAGCAGGTGGCCCGCGAACTGGGTATCGGCTCCGCCGAGCTGGGCAGCGCGGACCACATCGATGACCTGCTGGTGATCCCGGTGTCCGCCCTCGACGGCGACAACGTGGTGGACCGGTCCGAACGCACCCCCTGGTACGACGGCCCGGCCCTGCTGGAGGTCCTCGAGACCCTGCCGGCCGCCGACGAGATCGACACTCAGCTGGAGAGCTTCCGCTTCCCCGTGCAGCTGGTCATCCGGCCGCAGGGTGCGCTGGCTCCCGACGCCGTTGCCGGTGGCCTGGATGTTGAGGCCTACCGTGACTACCGTGCGTACGCCGGCCAGATCACCGAGGGTTCCGTGAAGGTGGGGGATTCAGTGTCAGTGCTGACCCCCGGACAGGCTCCGCGCACGACGACGGTGATTGGCATTGATTTCGCCGGCGAGTCGCTGGAGGAAGCGTTCGCTCCGCAGTCGGTGGCGATCCGCCTGGCCGAGGAATTCGACGTCGCCCGTGGTGACACGATCGCCGCCGCCGGCACCGTCCGCGAGTCCACCGCCGACCTCTACGCCGCGCTGTGCTGGCTGTCGCCGAAGCCGCTGCGTGAAGGGGCCAAGGTGCTGGTCAAGCACGGCACCCGCACCGTCCAGGCGCTGGTCCGCAGCGTCAGCGGCAAGCTGGACCTGGCCACGTTCAAGCTCGAAGGCGCGTCCAGCCTGGAGCTGAACGACATCGGCCACGCGCAACTCCGGCTCGCCGCGCCGCTGCCGCTGGAGAACTACCTGCACCACCGCCGCACCGGCGCGTTCCTTGTCATCGACCCCCTGGACGGCAACACGCTGGCCGCGGGCCTCGTCAAGGACCACCCGGGCGACCATGAGGACGAGCGCTACTCGATCTGAGTTTCCACTTGAGCTGCCCTGCCCCGCATGACCGGTGTTGCCCCACGCCGGTTATGCGGGGCAGAGCCGTCCCTGGGCTTGCAGCTTCCCCACTAGCTGGCTTCCCCAATTGTCGTCGGGTCAAACCGGGCTGTGTGCTGGGTCTGGTTTCGGTGGCAAACCCAGGTGACGGCGTTGTCTCGGCGCTGAAGATGCATCCTTCCTTCGATTCCGTTGGAGCGGCACCACGGACATTCGGCCACTAACCGGGTTGAATAGACTGTCCCATCATTGGCCTTCTCAAAGATCGACAGGGACAAGCCAAAAGGCTGTACGATGTGCCGCCCGGCCTGTAGTCCGAAACGTAAGTACAGCGAAGCCATAAGGACGCAGGCACTGACCATTGCTGCCAGCGGAAGGATGAGCGACAGCAGACTTGCTTCAGGTTTCCAAGCGAAAGTCATGAGCAGGAAAGTGGCGATTGTGCACACCGAAGCAGCTGCGGCTACCCAATTGTCGGGAAGCATACTCCGCTTTTGGGACTGTCGTGCGATCGCAGTTCTGTGATCGTAAGGATCAGCGGGTCCTTCCCGAAGATGATCTGGTGGGCAGTCACGTCACGACCCGCTTGGACTCCGCGGCTATTGCTTCCTTGGATTATTGAAACAGCATGCTCCGGCGCGTTTTGCTCTGCTGCGGGAATCGCTTGGCCGCAGCCACAGTATTCATAATCGTCAGGTGGTGTCCGTCCACAGTCGCAGATGTACATTTGTCTGATCTCCCCGGTCTCATATTGGTTGCTGAGTACATCGGGGAGTCTTACAGAGGGGTCTGACACTGGAGCGTTGAGGCTTGCTGTCTAACCCCGTGGGAGGCCGCGGCGTGGAAACCATCAACCCCAAGCTCATCAGCTGGGCATCGATCCTGGACGCCAAAACCCGGGAGCAGGCGCTGGCCACATCCACGCTGCCGTTCATCTACCCGCACCTGGCCCTGATGCCGGACGCGCACCTGGGCAAGGGCGCCACCGTCGGCTCGGTGATCCCCACCCTGCGCGCCATCATCCCGGCCGCTGTGGGCGTGGACATCGGCTGCGGCATGATCGCCGTGCGGACCCAGTACTCGGTCAAGGACCTGCCCAAGGACCGCAAACGGCTGCGCGAGGACATCGAACGGGCCATTCCCTTGTCCGCCGGGCATAACAACCGGAGCGTCCAGCACACCGCCGAACCGCGCCTCGCCGAGCTCCGGAAGCTCGCGGCGCAGGCCGGCTTCAACCCGGCCCAGTATCTGGCCAAGTGGGAGCTTCAGCTGGGCTCGCTGGGATCAGGCAACCACTTCATCGAGGTCTCCGCCGACGAAACTGACGCCGTATGGCTGTTCCTGCACTCGGGCTCACGGGGCGTCGGCAACAAGATCGCGCAGCACCACATCGGCGTCGCCCAGCAGGTCAACCGCAAACGCGGAACCAGGCTGCCCGACCCGGACCTCGCCTACCTGGAGGAGGGTACCAGCGAGTTCGCCCGGTACATCAAGGAACTACGCTGGGCCCAACATTTCGCCCTCCTGAACCGCGAGGAAATGATGGACCGCGTCATTACTCAGTTCGGGCACTGGGTAGGCGGCCATGTCAAGGAGCGCGAGCGGATTAACTGCCACCACAACTTCACCCAGCAGGAGACCCATTACGGCAAGTCCGTGTGGGTATCGCGGAAGGGGGCGATCAGGGCCGAGCACGGCGATCCGGGACTTATCCCCGGGTCCATGGGGACGGCGTCGTACGTAGTGGAGGGGCTGGGGAACCCCGTCTCGCTGAACTCGTCCCCGCACGGGGCCGGGCGCGAGTATTCCCGGACTTCTGCCCGCAAAACGTTCTCGCTGGCCGAGCTGAAGACGGCCATGCAGGGCATCGAGTTCCGCGCCACCGAGGCGTTCATCGACGAGATTCCGGCGGCGTACAAACCGATCGATGTGGTGATGAGGGACGCCGCGGACTTGGTCAAGGTGCGGCACAAACTGCGGCAGCTGATCAACGTCAAGGGGGACTGAATCGGGCCCGGAATGTGACGCTGCATGAACCCGCGTGACCCCCCGTTTCTGCTTCATTGAATGGGTTTATGTCACTCCCTATGGTGAAACAATGACTAGTTCCAAGCCCGGGATGACCCGCATCGTGGCAGGCGAGAGCGCAGTACCCAAGCGCAAGCGTGCCGTCGAGGCGGCCCTGGCGATCGGGCTCGTCTTCCTGATCGCCGCCGGCGCGGTAGTGGCGTCGTCCATTTCGCGTAATACGGCGGCAGAGGCAGCCATCCCGGCGCCCACCCCGGCCGCAGAACTGAAGCTGGGCTATTTCGGAAACCTGACCCATGCCCCCGCCCTCGTGGGCGTGAAGCAGGGGATCCTGGCCCGGAATCTGGGCGACACCAAGCTCAGCACGGAAACTTTCAACGCCGGACCTGCCGCGATCGAGGCCCTGAACGCCGGTGCCATCGACGCGGCATACATCGGCCCGAATCCCGCGATCAACTCGTTTGTCAAGAGCGAGGGGGAGTCCGTGAGCGTCATCGCGGGCGCCGCCGCAGGTGGCGCGCAGCTGGTTGTGCGTCCCGAGATCACTTCCGCGGCCGAGCTCAAGGGCAAGACGCTGGCCTCGCCGCAGCTCGGCGGCACGCAGGACGTGGCGCTCCGTGCCTGGCTCGGCTCGCAGGGCTACAAAACCAATGTGGACGGCAGCGGCGACGTCGCCATCAACCCCACGGAGAACGCCCAGGCGCTGAAACTGTTCCAGGACGGAAAGCTCGACGGCGCGTGGCTGCCTGAGCCGTGGGCGTCCCGTTTGGTGCTGACCGCCGGGGCCAAGGTCCTGGTGGACGAAAAGGACCTCTGGGACGGCTCGCTCTCCGGAAAGGCCGGCCAGTTCCCCACCACCATCCTGATTGTGAACAAGAAGTTCGCCGCCGCGCACCCGGACACCGTGAAAGCCCTGCTGCGCGGCCACGTGGAGTCCGTGGCCTGGCTGAATGACACGCCTGCAGCAGAGAAAACAAGCCTCATCAACGACGCCCTGCAGGAATCGGCAGGCGCGGCGCTTCCCACCGATGTCCTTGACCGAGCCCTGCAGAACGTGGTTTTCACGGTGGATCCGCTCGCGGGAACCTACCCCAAGCTCCTCGAGGACGGGGTGAAAGCCGGCACCACCAAGCAGGCGGACATTACCGGACTGTTCGACCTCCGTGCCCTGAACGAAGTCACCGGGACCGCCGAACGGGTCTCCGCGGCCGGCCTCGGCCAGGACTGACCGCCACCTACCGCACCAACTACTTAAGGACGGGACCATGCCAGTCGTACTGGAAAACCTGGGCAAGCGCTTCGGCGACGGCGCCCCGGTGCTGGACGACGTCAACGCCAATATCGGCGCGGGCGAATTCGTAGCCCTCCTCGGTGCGTCCGGCTGCGGCAAATCCACCCTGCTGAACATCATGGCGGGACTGGAGGTCCCGACGTCGGGCGCCCTTGAAGTACCCAGCGACGGAGCAGCCTTTATGTTCCAGGACGCTGCCCTCTTCCCCTGGCTGACGGCGCGGGAGAACATCGAGCTGGCCCTGAAGCTGCGCGGTGTGGGGAAGGCTGAACGCCGGATCAAGGCCAACGAGCTGCTCGAACTGGTGCACCTCGGCGAGGCGGGGGACAAGCGTCCGCACGAGCTTTCCGGCGGCATGCGCCAGCGCGTGGCACTGGCCCGTGCCCTGTCGCAGGACCGGCAGCTGCTGCTGATGGATGAGCCGTTTGCGGCCCTGGACGCCATCACCCGCGACCTGCTGCACGACGAGCTGGAACGCATCTGGAAGGAAACCGGGCGGACCATCGTTTTTGTGACCCACAACGTCCGCGAGGCCGTGCGGCTGGGCCAGCGTGTGCTGCTGCTGTCGTCCCGGCCCGGCCGCGTGGTCCAGGAATGGGCCGTCACCGAGGAACACCGAACCGACGCCGGCCTGGCCGGACAGCTGACCGGGGTCATCACCGCCCGGCTGCGGGAGGAGATTCGCCGCCATGCCAAATAACCCCACGCCCCTCGCCGAGACCGAACCGGCGGTAGAGCCTCTCGGGGCCAAGCCGGAAACCCGCAAAGTCCACGCCGCCCTGACCCGGACTTCCACCGGGCATGAGGACCTGCGCGAGCTCGAGGCCGGGCTGGATTCGCTCCAGTCCGACGCCGCGCGCAAGAACCGGATCGACTGGAGCCGGGTGCTCCTGCCCGTCGCTGCCCTGGTGGTCCTTGTCCTGGTCTGGCAGTTCTACGTCTCGCTGGGCCTCAAACGCCGCGACCTGGTTCCCGGTCCGCTGGACGTCCTGGGCCAGATCGGCGCGCTTTGGGGCGAGGCCAAGCTGCAGGAAGCGGTGTGGACCTCGCTGCAGCGCGGGCTGGTCGGGTTCCTGATCAGCGTTGCCATCGCCACGCCGGTGGGGCTGCTGCTGGCCCAGGTTGCGCCGCTTCGCCGTGCCTTCGGGCCGCTGATTTCCGGTCTTCAGGTGCTGCCGTCCGTAGCCTGGGTGCCCGCGGCCATCATCTGGTTCGGCCTCACGGATGCCACCGTCTACTTCGTGGTCTTTATGGGTGCGATCCCGTCCATCATCAACGGGCTGATCTCCGGCGTGGACCAGATCCCGCCGCAGTACCGCCGCGTCGGCACGGTCCTGGGTGCCAACCGTTTCCAGATGGCCGTGCAGATTGTCCTGCCGGCGGCACTTCCCGGATACCTGGGCGGGCTCAAACAGGGCTGGGCATTCTCCTGGCGGTCGCTCATGGCCGCGGAAATCATCGCTGTGGGCGGCACCATCGGCTTCGGCCTCGGCTCGCTGCTTGACCAAGGCCGGATCCTGTCCGACATGACGGTTGTAATGGCCGCGATCCTGCTGATCCTGGCCGTCGGCATCCTGATCGAACTGCTGGTGTTCGCGCCGATCGAGAAGCGCCTCCTCCGCAGCCGCGGCCTTCTCTCGGGAAGCACCCGCTAACCCTCCCTCCAACGCGGGGTCAGATCCGGCCCAATAACCACCGTCTATTGGTCCGGATCTGACCCCGCGTTGGTTTTTTGGTGCCCGGCAGAGCCCGACGGCGAGTCCCGGCGTCGGGCTCTGCCGTCTGTTGGTGCGACCCGCCGAACTGGGGCACTTTGACACGGACACGCCGCGGTCTGGGATGGTCTGCGCCTAAATCCACGCCAATGTGCCCCACGACGGCGTGGCTGCGCGTCTGGCAGACTGGCGCCATGGCATCCGGATCTCCAGCGCCCCATCCCACTGCAGCCGCGTTCCTGGCCCGGCTGCAGGAGCTGCGGTCCGACGCCGAACAACGGAAGTATGAGCGCTACTTCAAGATGGGCCCGGGAGACTATGCCGAAAGCGACTTCTTCATGGGCGTGCGGATGGGACAGGTCTTCGACCTCGGCAAGGAGTTCGTCGCCATGGATCTACCGCAGATCGAGGCACTCCTGGACCAGGACATCCATGAAGCGAGGGCCGGCGCCGTCAAGATCATGGCACTCCAGGCGTCGGGCAAAAAGGCCAGCGAGGACCTCCGCCGAAGTCTTTACGAGCTGTACCTGCGCCGGCATGACCGGATCAACAACTGGGACCTCGTGGACCTTGGCGCCGGACGGGTTGTGGGCGGCTGGCTGGCCGACAAGCCCCGCGACATCCTCTACCGCCTGGCTCACTCGGCCGACATGTGGGAGCGGCGGACGGCCATTGTAGCGACGTCGTGGTTTCTGCGGACCGGCGACGTGGACGACACGTTCGCCATCGCTGAGTTACTCGTGGACGACAAAGAGGATCTGATCCACAAGGCCACCGGCGGGTGGCTCCGCGACGCCGGCAGGAGCGACCGGCCCCGGCTGCTGGAATTCCTCGACGTTCACGCGGCCACGATGCCGCGGACGGCGTTGCGCTACGCGATAGAACACCTGGACAAGCCGGCGCGGGAACACTACCTGCGGCTGAAGAAGGCTTAACCCGCAGGGAACGGCGGCGGCCCGACGATCTCGATGCCGCCATTCAGCTGCCCTGACTCACGGATGCGGTCAAAGTCCACAAGTCCTGCTCCTGCGCCGTCATTGAGCGGTTCGCTCGCGCCGAAGTAGAAGGCCTGGGCGCCGCCGGGGGTGTGCAGGCAGAGCACGCGGGTCCCCTCCTGGAGGACTTTGAAAGCGTGCGGGACACCTCTCGGCGCAATGGTCACGCCACCTGCGGCGACGCGATGCTCCGTGCCGTCCATGTTCATTCAGGATCTCGCCGGCCAGGATGTACAGCGTTTCGTCGGAGTCCGGATGGGTGTGCATCGTTCCTGACGGCCAATCTGCCCCCCGACGGCGGCCCGGACGCGGCCCAGCCCTATGTGACGCAGGGTTACCTTACGTGAACTGGTGTTTCCACTGCCGTTGTTGGTGAAACGGCGCGGCCCTACCGTTGATTCATGGCAATTCAGGATATTTACCCCACAGCGCTGCGGCTGCTCGGCCGCCCCGTGC
>NZ_JAKFFD010000203.1:0-13444 GCF_036675385.1 Pseudarthrobacter sp.
GTCGCCGCCCATCACGCTGAAGGCGAAGGGGAAGTTGGAGGCCCCGAAGACGCCCACGACGCCGATGGGCACGTTGAGCCGGCGCAGATCCGGCCGCGGGCCCATGCCCCAGTCCGCGTCCACGTGATCGATGGTGGCGTCGAAGTGCTCGCCGTCGCGGACCTCCGTGGCGAAGAGCCTGAGTTGGAAGACCGTGCGCTTGAGCTCGCCCCGGAGCCGCGGCTCGCCCAGGTGGGTTTCCTTAGCGGCGATTTCCACCAGCGCATCGGCGTCGTTGTCCAGCGCGGCTGCTATCGCCTCCAGCCAGGATGCCCGGGTGCCGGGATCCGCAGCACGGCCCTTTTCGAAGGCGGCGTGGGCGGCGTCGACACTCGCGTTGAGGTCATGGACCGTGGTTGTCATCGGCGCGCACCGGCTCCGGTCACGGAGGCGCCTGTCACCGAGGCGCCTGTCACCGCGGCGCGGTCGCCCACTTCGAGCCATCCGGCCCCGGCGGGGAACTCCCAGCGGGCCCGCGAGGCGCTGAGCATTTCGGCGCCGGTGCCCGGGAGTTCCGGGGCGGCGTAGCGGCCGTTGACGATCCGGACCGGCTCGGCGAAGTGCTCGTGCAGGTGGTCAACGTACTCGATCATCCGGCCGTCCTGGCTGCCGGTGATGGCCGCGTAGTCGAAGAAGGAGAAGTGCTGGACGAGTTCGCACAGCCCCACGCCGCCGGCGTGCGGGCAGACCGGTACGTTGAAGCGGGCAGCGAGCAGGAGGTTGGCGATGTTCTCGTTGACGCCGCCCACGCGGGTGGAGTCCAGCTGGAGGACGTCGATGGAACCGGCCTGGAGCAGCTGCTTGAACACGATGCGGCTGGCGACGGCCTCGCCGGTGGCAACGCGGACAGGGGCAACGCCCTTCCGGATCTCCGCGTGGCCCAGGATGTCGTCCGTGCTGGTGGGTTCTTCGATCCAGTACGGGTTGAACTCGGAGAGCTGGTTGACCCACTCGATGGCCTCGGAGACTTCCCACCGCTGGTTGGCGTCGATGGCGATCGGGAGGTCGCCCACGGCCTTTCGGGCCAGCGCCATGCGGCGGCGGTCGTCATTGATGTCGCCGCCCACCTTCAGCTTGATCATGGAGAAGCCGTCCGCGGCGGCTTCCTTGCTCAGGCGGACGAGCTTCTCGTCGCTGTAGCCCAGCCAGCCCGGCGAGGTGGTGTAGGCGGGGTAGCCGTCCACCTTCAGGGCGGCGATCCGGGCGGCCTTGCCGTCTTCGCCGGCGCGCAGGATGTCCAGCGCCTGCTGGGGGCTCAGCGCGTCGCGGATGTGGGTGAAATCAACGACGTCGACGATTTCTTCGGCGGGCATCTCGCTGAGCAGGAGCCACAGCGGCTTGTTCTCGCGCCGTGCGCGGATGTCCCAGAGTGCGCTGACGAGGGCGCCGGCAGCCATCTGCGTGACACCCTTCTCGGGGCCGAGCCAGCGCAGCTGGGAATCGTGGATGAGCCGCTTCGACGCGCCACCGAGGTCGTAGATCAGTTCATCGATGTCCCGGCCGAGGAGCAGGCCGGCGTAGGCGTCAATGGCGTGCGTGAGGATTTCGTTGCCGCGGCCGCAGGTGAAAACAAAGCCGTGGCCTTCGTCGCCCGCGTCGGTGCGGATGACGACGTACGCGGCGGAGTAGTCCGGGTCAACGTTGACCGCGTCGGAACCGTCGAGCTCCAGGGACGTGGGGAACCGCACGTCTTGGGTGTGGATGGAAATGATGGAGGTCATGGGTTTCTTCTCTCTCTGGTCAATTCACTTCGTGGACACGATTCCTATATGAATTCTCATAATCATATAGGAATGGCGATCCAGATCAAGTGCCGGAGAAAAAAGAAGCCCCGGCCAGCAGGCCGGAGCTTCGATTTCAGGTGACGATATGCCTTTTTGGTGGCCCGTCGCTCTCCAGTGGCGAGAGGTCCGCCTTGCCTTCGAAGGCCTTGGCGAACCGGGCGAAGGAGTTCCTGATGTGCTCGGCCATGGCCTCCTCGGCGCGGTCGGGCAGGCATGCGGCGATGGCCTCCCGCACGGTGGCGTGCTCGGCGATGGTGATGGCGCCGTCGATGTCTGCCGGGTAGAGGCGGAAGGTGTGCAGGTGGCAGTGGGTCTGGGCGAAGGCGTGCTGGACTACCGGGTTCCCCGCCGCCAGCAGGATGGTGTCATGGAAGCGCGTGTCATGGGCCACGAGGTCCTGCCGGGCGTCGCCGCTGGTGGTCTTCATGGAAGTGCGGATGGCCGACAGTTCCTTCTCCAGGGCCGCGGCAGGGTTGGCGAGGCGGTCCACGGCCGCGGACCGCGCGGCCCACGGTTCCACCAGCAGCCGGAACTCGAAAAGCGATCGCAGCGCGGGCAGGTCCAGCAGGGGTGTGGTGCTGTATCCTCGGCCGGGACTGTAGACCACCAGGTTGTCGCCCTCCAGCCGTTGCAGAACTTCGCGGACAGGGGTCTGTGAGACGCCCAGGCTGCGGGAGACCGCATCAATATTGATCCGTGCGCCGGGTGCAATTTCGCCCTTGAGGATGGAGGCCCGCATGGCGGCGTAGACGTCACTGACGGCTGCCTTGCCTTTGGATGCATCGGATGATTGACGTGTGGGCACGCGGTTACCTCTTTGTGCTGGTTGGTGGAGTCGCTGTGGGAATCATATTCCACGGGTGGGAGCGGGTGGGGTGGGGTATTTTCGTCCAGAAGTTGCTCTGGATCACATTAACTATATGATTATTCCGATTCCTACATGATATTGCGCCGGAATCCTCGGCGCCCTCCCCGGTGTCCAGGCACCCGAAAGCCACGTTTACGTCAAAGGAGACGGTATGACTGTCCTAGGCAGCAGGCTCGCCCCCAATTCTTCCCCCGATCTTTCCTCCAAGGCTCCCCGCACCATGACCCGCAAGCGCTGGGTGATCATCTGGCTCGCGTTCGTGGGGCTCAGCATTAACTACCTTGACCGCTCCAGCCTCAGCGTTGCCCTGCCGTTTATGGGTAAGGATTTTGAGCTCTCGGCAACCCAGCAAGGCCTCATTTTCGCCGCCTTCTTCTGGGCGTATGACTTCTGCCAGCTGGCTGCCGGGTGGTACGTGGACAAGGTTGGGCCGCGGAAGTCCTTCACCCTGGCAGCGGTTTGGTGGTCCGTGTTCACCATGGTCACCGCCTTTGCGCAGAATTTCTGGTCGCTGTTCGCCGCGCGGTTCCTGCTCGGTGTCGGTGAAAGTCCGGCCCCCAGCACCGCCGCCAAGGTCGTGGCCACCTGGTTCCCGGTCCGCGAACGGGCCTTTGCCACCAGCATCTGGGATTCCGGCTCCCGGGTGGGTGCGGTCATCGCGCTGCCGATCGTCACGTTGATCGTCGCCTTCACGTCCTGGCACGCGGTCTTCATCATCATCGGTGTGGCCGGCCTGATCTGGGCTGTTGTGTGGTGGAAGGTCTACCGCAGCCCCGAGGATCACCCGACGGCCAATGACGAGGAGCGGGCCTACATCCGGGGAGGCGGTGCCAGGAGCGCAGCGAACGACGACGCCGATGCAGCGAAGCTCCCCTGGCGCTCACTCTTCAAATACCGCACCATTCTCAGCATGATGTTCGGCTTCTTCTGCCTGAACAGCGCCATCTATTTCTTCATCACGTTCTTCCCGAGCTACCTCGTGAAGGAACGCGGCTTCGACCTGCTCAAGCTCGGCCTCTTCGGTGCCATCCCGGGCATCTGCGCGGTGGCCTTCGGCTGGCTGGCCGGCTACGTTGCCGACCGGGCCGTCCAGCGCGGGGTCTCGGTCACACGGGTCCGCAAGACCGCCATCGCCGGCGGTCTGATCGGCGGTTCGATCATCATGTTCGCCGCCGTGGTCCCCGAGGCATGGATGGCACTTGCCCTCCTGTCGGTGGCATACTCCAGCCTCACCGTCGCCGCCACCGGCATCTGGTCGCTCCCCGCGGACGTTGCCCCGAGCTCCCGCCACGTCGGATCCATCGGCGGGCTCCAGAACTTCGCCTCCAACCTGGCAGGCATCTTCACGCCGGTCCTGATCGGTGTCCTGGTGGACCAGACGGGATCCTATGTGGCACCGCTCGCGGTCATCGGATTGGTGTCCCTAGCCGGTGCGGCGAACTACCTGTTCGTCCTGGGCAAGGTGGAGCCGCTGAAGGTTCCCGCCTCCGCCGCGGCGTAGGCGAGCGGCAGGTTTCGACAAGCTCAACCACCGAGCGGACGACGGCGGGAGGTCCCGCCGTCGTCCGCTCGACGGTGCTGCGGCTTCTTATAGTGCATCTACCTCCATGTCCTCGCGCCCGTTGAGCCTTCTCGGATCGAGTCGATCGGGATTTCCAGCACGTTCTCGCCCTCGATCCAGACGCTCCGCGTGCCGAGCTGCTCGCTCAGCCGCTGCATCCGCTCGGCAATTTTCCGCGCGCTCCGACGTGCCAGCCGGGTCTGGAAATCGGTGATTGTCGTCGGATACAGGCGTAGCTTGAGCGGTGCGCTTTCGCGGGCTTCCAACAGGAAGATGAATGACTGATCGTTGCGTTCTGCTGGGTCCACTGCGTAGTCATCCACGAAGTCGCCGGCGCTATAGATAATGGGCCGGTCCCTGTAGATCTCGACGCCGCGGAAAATGTGGGCCGAATGCCCGAACACGACGTCGGCCCCGGCATTTATCAGCGCCCGCGCCAGGCTCTGATGCGCGGCCGGGACAGCGGCCCCCCAGTTGGGGCCCCAGTGTGCCGAAACGATCAGCAGCTGGACGCGGCCCTTCGTCCGCCGGACCAGTTCCAGCAAATCCGTCACCCGCTGGTCACCGGCGTCCACGGGCACGTAATGGATCCCGGGAGACCGGGTGGTCGCCTCCCAGCCCGGTTCGTTGTCGGTAAAGGCAATGAAGCCGACCGCAGTTGGACCCACCAGCCGGACTGCCGGCTGCCGGGCAGCTTCAGCGTCCATCCCAGCCCCGGCCCTGAGGATCCCGTGCCGATCGAGCGCCGGCAACATCTCCCGAAGCGCGTCAATCCCGTAATCCAGCACATGGTTGTTGGCCAGCGACACCACATCGATCGCCGCGGACGTCAGACTCTCCACGTTCTTGACGTCCGAGCGGAAGCGGAACGCTTTGCCCGCCACAGGTGTTCCGCCGTCCGCCAGGACACATTCGAGGTTGGCGAACCTGATGTCCGCCTGCCCGAGGACTGGGCGGGTATCGCCCCAGGGATAGGCGGGATCGGCCACTTTCAGCTGCTCGTTCACCAGCCGTCCGAGCATGACGTCCCCCAGCAGTGCGATCCGCATGCTCCACCTCCACGTTGGCAGGGCCTTTTCTATCAGGATGGACCGCTTCGTGGTCTGGTGCCAGTTCGGTGTTCAATCCCAATGGTGGTGCTGCGGCCGATGGCAGGACGCTCGTCGTCGGACGTTCGTTGTACCGCAAAAAACTCTCGCTTGGTCCCGATTCTTGAGAGATAGTTGGAGCAGGCGGCCGTCGTCGTTCATTCCATACTGTTTGCTGGTTTGGACGGGGCCTGCGGCCGCTGTCCTGATGGGAACGTCGCGGCGATGGGCATTTTTGCGGACAGGGCTGATGCAGGGCGGCAGCTGGGGCTGCGTCTGGCGTATCTGCGTGCCCAGGACGCAGTTGTCCTGGGACTGCCTCGGGGCGGCGTTCCGGTAGCGTTCGAGGTTGCGGCGGCCCTTGACGCGCCGCTGGATGTGATCATCGTGCGCAAGCTTGGAGTACCGGTTCAGCCCGAACTCGCGATGGGAGCCATCGGGGAAGACGGCACCTACGCGCTCGACAAGCATGCCGTCTCATTCATGAAGGTCAAGCAGGAAGAACTGCGGGCCGTCGAAAGACAGGAACGGGCTCTGCTCGATGCCCGGGTGGCACGATTCCGGGCAGGCCGGACCCGCATGGATCTGCACGGCCGCATCGCCGTCGTCGTCGATGATGGGATCGCTACCGGGTTAACTGCCCGGGTGGCATGCAGCATCGCGCGAAAGCTGGGGGCTGCGAGAGTGATCCTGGCCGTTCCTGTGGCCCCTGCCGATACCCTCGCCACCCTGACGGAGCCGGACGAGGTGGTGTGCCTTGCCACGCCCTGGCAACTCACAGCTGTCGGCTACTACTACCGCAGCTTCTCGCCGACGAGCGACGACGAAGTCGTGTGGCTGCTCGACGCTGCTGCTGAGCGTCTGGAACGTGCGCGTTCGGCGGCCGGAAACCCTGGCCTCGATGTAGACGTGCAGATCCAATCGGATGGGGTGCGGCTCCAAGGACACATGCACCTTCCCGTGCCGGCTGCCGGAGTGGTGGTGTTCGCCCACGGCAGCGGCAGCGGCCGCCACAGCCCGCGTAACCGGTTCGTAGCCTCGACGCTCCAGCGAGCAGGGCTGGGCACCTTGCTGCTTGACCTGCTCGGCCCCGGGGAAGAGCTCGACCGGGCGAACGTGTTCAACATCGAACTGCTTGCGCTCCGGCTGACCTCGGCAACGAACTGGCTTGCCAGCAGGCCGGACACGGCGTCATGCAGCGTGGGATTCTTCGGCGCGAGTACCGGAGCCGGGGCAGCCTTGTGGGCTGCGGCCGAACAGGGCGCACGGATCGGTGCCGTCGTCTCAAGGGGAGGCCGTCCGGACCTGGCCGGCGAGAGGCTGGCCCTTGTCCGCGCCCCGACGCTCCTGATTGTCGGCAGTGCGGATCACAGGGTCCTCGAACTCAACCGCCGGGCGAAAGCCCTGATGCGCTGCCCCAACCGGCTGGAGCTCGTCCAGGGAGCCTCCCACCTGTTCGAAGAACCTGGGACTCTGGAGGAGGCGGCGATTCTGGCCAGGGATTGGTTTGTGCAGTACCTGCTGCCAGGCCACGGTGGGCGGGCAGCCGAGGGCAGTGTCCCCGCCTGATCGCTCGCTCAAGCAAGAGGAGGACACATGTCTGGGCACAATATTGCAGGCAAGAAGGTTGCTTTCCTGCTGACCGACGGCGTGGAACAAGTGGAGCCGACGAGCCCAAGAACGCCGTCAAGGATGCCGGCGGAGAACCTACCCTCGTGGCCCCCAGAAGCGGAACGCTTCAGGGTTACAAGGGAACCGAGAAGGGCGAGACCTTTCACATCGACCGCTAGAACTCAAGGAGGCCCCGCCGTCGTCCGACGCTGTGCGATTCCCCTTAGTTGCTTGAGGGCGACGCGCTCAGGTAGCTCTTGACGCTGGCGCGCAGGGCCTCGGTGTGCTCGTAGATCTCCTCGAGGGAGGAAATCGGGACACGGGTTTCTTCCCTGTTGTCATCGAAGATCCCGATATACTTCTGCGTCCGGTTGAAGTGCAGGCGCGCGATCGGTTTGCGGTTGTTGTCGTCCAGCAGCACCGCGAAGTAGGACTTGGCATCGCGCTGGACAACGCGGGCCGGCTTGACCTCGCTGCAGACGATGGCGCGGACGATCTGGTAGCCCTCGATCTCCTCAAGGGTGGTCTCGAGGGCTTCGGCGTCGGCCAGGTCGGCTTCGGCCACCGGCGCGCTGGTGACACTTGCGGCCGCGACCTCAGTCTGAGGGAAGCCAGGGGCGCCGAGGGCTTTCTTCAGACGCTCGTTGACCTGGTCGTTAAGGAATTGCTTGGACGCTTTTGTCACCAGCGCCGTGAACTGCTCACGCACTTTCTGTGTGTACGCGCCGGGATAGACGCGGCCAGTGAGGAACTTGATCCATTCATCCTCCGGTTCCTTGAACTGCGCTGCCAGGGTCCGCTTCAACTCGCCGATGTACTTCAGTTCACCGGCGGCGTTGATGATCGAATCGAGGTCAAAGACGTCCTTGGACAGCTTCTGCAGCTCAGGGATCAAGGACTCATCGATGTCCGTGAGGTCCAGGACCAGGAACGGCTTCGCGTCCATCCGGTTCGGAGCATCGAGGTCCGTGAAGAACTGGTACAACTCGCCATTGGTGAGGATCGCTATGCGCGCGTTCGTCACGGCGAAATAGCGGAATAGCTGCGACGCGTGCTCGATTTTCACCGGCTCCGAGGACTTCTTGCACTCGATGAGGATCTGGACTTCGCCGTCCTTAACAATCGCGTAGTCGATCTTCTCGCCCTTTTTCAGGCCGACATCCGCGATGAATTCCGGCACGACCTCCATTGGATTAAAGACGTCGTAGCCAAGGATTGTTGAAATGAAGGGCATCACAAACGCATTCTTTGTTGCCTCTTCGGTCTGGATTACCTCTCGCTGCTGGCGCACCTTTGCTGCCAAAGCCGAGAGCTTTTCTGCAAACTCCATTTTTCCCCCTTGAAAAACTGATGGTGATGCTTACCGTAGCGCAGGAATGTCGGAACTCGATGGAATCAAGTCAACCGCTTGCCAACCAAGGTGTTCCTCGCGTTTGCAGGCGTCAGCTCGCCGGGGTGGGCAGGCGGCTTCTACTCGGGTTGGGGTACGTCGGCTGAACCGGTTGAGATTCCGCTCAGCGTGCCAATGTAATCCAGCGTTTTGGGACTGACATGCCGCACCTCCGCTAGCGCTTCCCGAAGAGCGCCCTTCGCGGGGTCACCGAGCGCATCGCGCAGATCCACGACCGTTTCGATGCCTTCACGCTCGAACACTTGCGTGATGTCCTCTACCTGGGCCAGGCGGCCTGGCGACGGCCAGTCGATGACTTCCGAGAGCTTCCCTGTATCGAGGTGCTGGCGGAATCCACTGGTTGTGGCGGCATCCGGCCATGCCGCGACGAGGGCTTCGACGCGCGGCTTGACGGTTTCGTTGTAGTTCTGGCGGCGCTGGAGCGTGGCATCCACAATGATGGCACCGATGTGGTCCCAGCCGCGGCTGACGTCAGTCGGGGCGTCTGTGCCCTGTGAGTCCGTTGGCGCCGGAAGGTTGGCATCATCATTATCGATAGTCATACCTGAATACTTCCACGTGCTGCGCGACGGTGGCTGGTCGGGGCCGTAGATCAGCGGCGCCAAGGGCAAGCGGACGACGGCGGGAGGTGCCACGCGCGCCTGTGTGACGTTCCCACAGGGGCGGGTGGATCTATATTTCCCAATCCGATGAGTACGTTCGGTTCCTTAATGCCGCGGCGAGTTCCAGTGCTACGTCGAGGGTTTTCTGCATTCGCTGGGAGACTCCTTCGGAGAATACTCCGTCAGTAGTGTCACGGTCGGTGGCGTACACCATGTATGGGTTGATGATGCACTTGAAGTCAAGGGTCATCGACGATGCCAGCCCGGCGTAGGCGGTATAGCTGTGTGGCAGGCCCCCGGCACAAAGGAAGGTCACAAACTTATCGAACCATGCAGCCTTCCGGCCGTTCTCACCAGTCGCACCGGTAATCTCGACCATGTTCTTCGTCGCGCTCCCGAGGGACCAGTTATAGACCGGGGCAGCTATCACTACCGCGTCCGCCCGCACAATTGCCCGCTTCAGCCCGATAACACCCCTGTGATCATGTGCTTGTGCATTGTCAAAAGCAGGAAGCATCATCTCCTGAAGATCGACAAGCTCAACTCTTGCACCCTGGTCTTCCAGGCGCCGGGCTGCATCGAATGCCAGCAATCGGCTCTGGCTTAGGGGGTCCAGGCTGCAGGAAATAACCAGAACCGAAATTGGAGGTGCCGACGCGCCGAGATTGTCTTTATCCTCGGCTAAGTCTTTGTCGGAAATCATTTACAAATCCTATTCCGCATCCCGTCGCTATTCCGGCGGGCATCTTAGGCCTCAGGGCTGCGAGGGTGGTAGTGGAAAATGTCGGTACGAAGGCCGGCTTTCGGTCCCGGTTAGCGCAGTTGGATTAGTCCAGCAGTGGTGGGGCGGAAATCGCATGCGTCGAAGTAGAAACTCTTCAGATGATCGTCGAAGTCAACATGAAGCCACTCGCAGCCTGCTTCCTTTGACTTCCCGGTGGCAACGGCGAGCAGTCTTTTCCCGATTCCCTGCCGGCGGGCACGATGTGCAACCAACGTGTCTTCGATGAACGCGTGCGCTTGGCCGTCCCAGATCACGTTGACGAAGCCTACGAGACCCTGTTCGTCGCGCGCTGTGACCCACCCCAGGCTGAAGCGCGAGAGCCGGCCAGTCCAGTCGTGGTCAACGTAGGCATGCTCGAAGCCTTCCGCGTGCAGCTGGTTGATTTCTTCGTTCCTAGCCGCTCCGCGCCATTCAAAGGTGATCGTCATGCTGAACAGCCTTGCAGGTAGTGTGGCCAAATGCTCAACCCCAGCATGACCATCAGACTCGCCGCCATCAGCGATGCGGACGACGTTTGGCATCTGGTTCAGGATTTCGCGCCGACGTTCCGGCCAGAGCGGGAAGCTTTCGAGCTAACGTTCCGTGCGCTGGTGGAGGCGCCCCACACACTCGTTCTCGTGGCCGAACAGAGTTCCGGATCCGTCGTCGGTTATCTTTTGGCCAATTGCCGCGCCACGTTTCTTGCGAACGGCCCTGTCGCCGGGGTCGAGGAGGTCATGGTCGCCGAGCGAGCACGCCGGCAAGGTGTGGGGCAGGCTCTGATGAATAGAGTCGAGACGTGGGCGGAATCCCAGGGCGCTGCCTATGTTTCGTTAGCAAGCCGGCGGGCTGGCGATTTCTATCGTGCCCTCGCGTATGAGGACGCTGCCACTTTCTATAAGAAGCCACTGACCACGTGATCAGGGAAGCAAGAGCAGAAGACCTACCGGAGATGCGCGACATCGAAGTCGCAGCCGGTGAAGCGTTCCAAACCCTTGGGATGGGAGCCGTCGCTGATGACGCGCCGCCCAGTTTGGAAGCCCTGGCCAACTATCAGCGCGACGGCAGGGCATGGGTTGCCACCGATTCCGGTGACGTGGCGGTGGCTTACATATTGGTTGACGTGGTCGAGCGGTTTGCTCATATCGAGCAGGTGACTGTCCACCCGCTTCATGCGCGGCAGGGTCTTGGCAGACAGCTCATCGACGAAGCGGCCCGATGGGCGGTGACGCTCGGCCTTGATGGAATGACTCTGACCACCTTCGAAGAAGTCCCTTGGAACGCTCCTTACTACGCGCGCCTGGGATTCCAGCCGGTGCCCGAACACGAGTGGCCGGGCGGTCTACGTCGGATCGTGCAATCGGAACGTGCTCATGGTTTGGAAGCCTGGCCACGAATCGTCATGAAAAGGCGCCTCCCAGGAGGCTAGACCGGCAGTCGGTACTGTCCGTGCCCGCCGGGACAAGGCTCAAGCACGGGGTGCCGCGGTCAGCGACGTGGCCTTGGCGGTGGTGACGCCCAGGCTCACATCAAAACGCGGAGGGTCCGGAACCGGAGGCGAATCGCTGGCGTTGTCGATGTAGCCGGCGGCCAGGCCCCCGAGCTCCACCAGCGGCAGGGTCATGGTTGTCAGTCCGAACACGCGCCACCGCGGGTGCCACCGATGCCGGCGACAGAGACGTCGTCGGGAGTCTTGTTGCCGTTGGTCCAGAGGTAGGCGAGAACGCCCACCGCGATTTCATCGTTGGCGCACACGATCGCCTGCGGCAGCTGCCCCGATGTGACGAGCTGCGCCATCGCATCCCTACGGGAAGCGCATCGCAACGACCGTCACGGCCGAGACGCTCTTCGATCCGGGCATAGAGCGCCTGCGCGGCTGACATGGTCTCCGGTGGTTGAGCCCGTCGAAACACGTGGTCCGCAGCCTCGGGATCCCAGACCGGTGGGCCATTTGGGGCGAACGTACACTTGAGGCCCCGCGACTCCGCCGCCTCGAAGTGGCAGATAGCAGCAGTCCCGGCATCGGGCATTGCCGTTAGGTGCCATTCCGCGGAAGGGATCGGGCGCCGCGGGCAGGTCCTGCCCGGCTGCCTGTGCCCGTCGCGTAATTGTCGTACCCCCTTGTCATGATGGAGATATGGGAAACGCGGCGGTGGCGAAGGCATATGAGGACATCATTGCTGCCATTGCTGTGCTGAATTCCGTACTGAACGGGGCTGGCGGGTCCGGTTCTGAAGTGTCATCGGAGGCTGATCCTTTGCGTGGCCTGGAGGACACGTGCCTGGACATCCTCTCCGGCGCCGCGGGAGTGGAGGCGCGGATGGCTGCCCTGAAGGCCCTAGCCGCAGTGAAGTATGCGGACACCGCCCAAGCTGTCGCTTCGCCGTGTGCGTCAGCGCAGGCGCAGGAGATGGCGGTGACCGCGGAGGTCGCGTGCGCGCTGACCATCGGCGAACGGGCCGCAAGTGCGCTGCTGAACCAGTCCCAACTGCTGACGACCGCTTTGCCGCTGACCCTGTCCGCTCTGCAGGAGGGCACCATTTCGTGGCAGCACGCGCGGGCCATGGTGGATGAAGCCGCAACCCTTGACCCGGACGGTGCCGCGGCGCTGGAGGCCCACTTTTTGGACCCGGATGCGCCGAACGCGGCCGGTGGTTGTCCCGCAGGGGAAATGCCGGCGTCCCGGTTCCGTCATAGGGCACGCACCTGGCGCGAACGCCACCACACCGAGAGCATCGAGAAGCGGCACGCCAAAGGCGTCCTGGACCGCCGGGTCGAGTACGCCCCGGATCAGGACGGGATGGCCTGGCTCTCGGCCTACCTCCCCGCGGACCAGGCGGCAGCAATCTGGAACCGGACCACCGCGATCGCCCGGGGTCTGCAGGGCCCGGACGAGCCCCTGACTCTCACACAGCTCCGGGCCGACATCTTCGCCGCCGCCCTCCTCGGCGGCGGGAACCCCGCAGAACATGATCCCGGGCAGGTTCCGCCGCCCCGGACCCTCGTGATGGTGACGGTCCCGGTGTTTTCCCTGCTCGGCGCCACCGAGGAACCGGCGATGCTTGACGGCTACGGCCCGATCCCGGCCTCGATGGCCCGGGACCTCGTGGCGAACGGGGCCGATTCGTTCTACCGGGTCCTGGTTGACCCCCGCGACGGGGCACCCCTGGAGATCGGCCGCGCCAACTACCGTCTCACCACGGCCATGCGGAACTGGCTCCGGCTACGCGACGGCAAATGCCCCTTCCCTGGATGTTCCAACCATTCACTGGACAACGAAGCAGACCACATCCTCGCCTGGGACAAGGGCGGAACCACCGGCGTCTCGAATTTGGGTCAACCCTGCCCCAAACATCACCGCTTGAGACACACCAGCGCCTGGCAACCCACACCAGCCACAAAGAACGAACCACCTGGCTGGATATCGCCCACTGGCCGGCACTACAAGAGCGAACACCAGGACTGGGAACCACCACACTGGCCTCCGGAACCAAACCTGGAAGCGAGCAGGAACGGGCGCCTGCTCCCAGCGCGGCGTGAAGGTTGCGGCGATCCGGATTTTGTTCACATCGGACTGTCTCTTGGAGAGAACGGCGTGGAACGGTTCCTCCATTCCACCGCCTGACGGGTGCCTAAGAGCAGCGTGCGCCTGCACCCTGCGCAGTGCTGGCCTCAGCCTGCCTCCGGGTTTCCGCCGCCGGTGATCTCAACCCCGCC
>NZ_JAKFFD010000026.1:0-2712 GCF_036675385.1 Pseudarthrobacter sp.
CTTCTGGACGTAGGCTTCCTGCTCGTCGTTGTTGAAGCCGTGCTTGGCCACAAGGAGCTGCTTGGTTTCCTCCAGGACGGCCCGCACATCTTCCGCCACGTCCTGATCGGCCATGGCCTCGGAGATCTTTTCCAGCCCGGCCTCAAAGCCGAAGTATGCAGCGGCCGCGTGCCCCGTATTCACGGTAAAGAGCTTCCGCTCGATGTAGGGCGAGAGCTCGTCCACGAACGTCGCGCCCGGGATGACCGGCGCAGCATCGCCAAACGCCGTCCGGTCGATGACCCACTCGTAGAACGTTTCCACGGTCACGTCCAGGCCCTGCCCAGGCTCCTGGTTGGGCACAATCCGGTCCACGGCAGTGTTCGCAAACACCGCCGCGGCGTCCAAGGACCCGGCGGCATCGTCCCAGAGGGCGGCGACTTCGGCCCGCAGGATGTCCGTGGCGTTGATGGCGTTCTCGCAGGCCATGACCTGCAGCGGCGCCAGCCCGGCAGCCCGCGCGGCGATGCCCTTGGTGATGGCGGGCGCGACGAACTTCAGGATGTGCGGCCCCACGGCGGTGGTGACGATGTCCGCCGTCGCGATTTCCCGCACCAGCGCCGCTTCCTGCGTGCCGGAGTTCAGCGCGCGGAAGTTGTCCACCGTCCGGACCGTGGGGTTCTCCCCCACCTCGTGGACGTTGTAGCTGTCTGCTGCCACGAGCTGGTCGATGAGTGCGTCCGCGACATCCGCGAATACCACCTCATAACCGGCCTGGTGCAGCAGCAGCCCCACAAAGCCGCGGCCGATGTTCCCGGCTCCGAAATGTACCGCCTTCACTATGCGTTCACCTTTCCGAATAGCTCCAGGACTTCCTCAACGGACGTGGCCGCTTCCAGCTGGGCCACCTGGGCCTTGCTGGTGAAGACCTTCGCGATGGAGGACAGGATGTGGAGGTGTTCGTTGTTGATGCCGGCCACGCCCACCACGAACTTGACCTGTTTGCCGTTCCAGTCGATGCCGTCCGGGTAGCGGATCACGGACACAGCGGACTTCAGGATGTGGTCCTTGGCGGCGTTGGTGCCGTGCGGGATGGCCAGGAAGCTGCCCATGTAGGTGGACACGGATTCCTCACGCTCGTGCATGGCCGCGAGGTAGCCCTCGTCCACAGCGCCGCGGGCCAGGAGCAGCTGGCCTGCTTCGTCGATGGCGGCATCGCGGGTGGTGGCTGTGCCGTTAAGGATCACGCTGTCGGCCACGAGGATGTCCGACGGCGCCGCCGTCTCCGCAGCCTCGGTGGGTTCTGCACCGCTGCCGGCGGCGGGTGCGGCGTCCACCGGGGCACTGGCAACGTGCGCGCCGTGGCCGGCGGCATCGGCGGCGGCAGCACCGGCGTCGGGCGTTGCGCCTTCAGTGTTGTGCTCCTTGACCAGCTCCACAATCTCGTCGTACCGCGGGCTGTTCATGAAGTTATCCACCGAGAAGTGCGCTGCGCTGGACGTGACGGGCTTGGCGCGTTCGGTCAGGTCCTGGTGGGTGATCACCACGTCGTAGGTGTCACTGAGGTTGGCGATCGCCGCATTGGTGACCTTGACGTCCGGGAACCCGGCCGCCTTGATCTTGTTCCGCAGCACCGAGGCGCCCATGGCACTGGAGCCCATGCCGGCGTCGCACGCGAACACGATGTTCTTGATGGGGCCGGCCAGGACGGCCGTACCCACGCCTGCGCCCGCACCGGTCAGCATGGAGGAGACGGAGCTCTTTTTGCCCTTCATTGCTTCCATCTTCGATGTGGCGTCGCCCAGGTCCACCTCGTCGCTGTGCTTGGTGGTTTTCAGGATCACCGAGGCCACCAGGAACGAGACCGTCATGGCGAGCAACACCGCGAGGATCACCCCGACGTAGCTGTCACGGGACGTCTGGGCGAGCACCGCGATGATCGAGCCAGGCGCCGCCGGAGCGACGAGTCCGGAGCCGGTGATGGCCAGGGTGGCGATGCCCGTCATGCCGCCGGCGATCGCGGCCAGGATCAGCAGCGGGCGCATCAGGACGTACGGGAAGTAGATTTCGTGGATGCCGCCGAAGAAGTGGATGATCGCTGCGCCGGAGGCCGAACCCTTGGCAATGCCCTTCCCGAAGAACATGTAGGCCAGCAGGATGCCCATGCCGGGGCCGGGGTTGGCCTCCAGCAGGAACAGGATGGACTTGCCCTGCTCCAGCGACTGCTGGATGCCGAGTGGGGTCAGCACGCCGTGGTTGATGGCGTTGTTCAGGAACAGCACCTTGGCGGGCTCGATGAAAATGCTGGTGAGCGGCAGCAGGCCGTTGTTGACCAGGAACTGCACGACGTTGCCGGCGGCCGTGCTGAAGGCCTGGACCAGCGGCGAGATGCCGTAGAAGCCCAGCATCGCCAGCAGCGCGCCCCAGATACCGGCCGAGAAGTTGTTGACCAGCATCTCGAAGCCGGGGCGGATCTTGCCCTCCCACAGGAGGTCGATCTTCTTCATGGTCCAGCCGCCGAGCGGGCCCATGATCATGGCGCCGATGAACATCGGGATGCCGGCGCCCACAATGACGCCCATGGTGCCGATGGCTCCCACCACGCCGCCGCGGACGTCGTAGACCATCCGGCCGCCGGTGTAGGCGATCAGGAGCGGCAGCAGGTAGGTGATCATGGGGCCAACCAGGCCCACGTTGGGCGTTCCGTCGGCGTTGGTGTCGAAGCCGCCGAGG
>NZ_JAKFFD010000196.1:0-13327 GCF_036675385.1 Pseudarthrobacter sp.
GCCGTCGGCCGGGGCGTGGTCATCCTTGTACGCCATGGAGTGCTTCATGAATTTTTCGTCGTCGCGTTCCGGGAAGTCCTCGCGGAAGTGTCCGCCGCGGGATTCCTCACGGTGCAGGGCCGCCACGGTCATGACCTTGGCCAGTTCCAGCAGGAAGCCCAGCTCAACGGCCTCGAGCAGGTCCAGGTTGAAGCGCTTGCCCTTGTCCTGGACGCTGATCTTCTTGTACCGCGCCTCGAAGGACTCGATGTCCCTCAGGACCTGGTTCAGCGTGTCAGCCGTACGGAACACCTGCATGTTGGCGTCCATGGTGTCCTGGAGTTCCTTGCGGATCACCGCCACCTTCTCGTCGCCGGTGCCGTTGCGGGCAATGTCCAGCAGCTCGATGGTGTAAGCCTCCGGGTCCTCCGGGAGGTCCACGAAGTCAGCAGTCTTGGCGTACTCCGCGGCGGCGATGCCGGCGCGCTTGCCGAACACGTTGATGTCCAGCAGTGAGTTGGTGCCCAGGCGGTTGGAGCCGTGGACCGAAACGCAGGCGACCTCGCCGGCGGCGTAAAGGCCCGGGACCACGGTGTCGTTGTCCTGCAGGACTTCGGTGGTGATGTTGGTGGGGATGCCGCCCATGGCGTAGTGCGCCGTGGGGAACACCGGGACCGGCTCCGTGTACGGTTCCACGCCCAGGTAGGTGCGGGCGAACTCGGTGATGTCCGGCAGCTTGGCGTCGATGTGAGCCGGCTCCAGGTGGGTCAGGTCCAGGAGGACGTAGTCCTTGTTCGGACCGCAGCCGCGGCCTTCACGGACTTCGTTGGCCATGGAGCGGGCCACGATGTCACGCGGTGCAAGGTCCTTGATGGTGGGGGCGTAGCGCTCCATAAAGCGCTCACCCTCGGAGTTTCGCAGGATGGCGCCCTCGCCGCGGGCGGCCTCGGAGAGCAGGATGCCCAGGCCGGCGAGGCCTGTCGGGTGGAACTGGAAGAACTCCATGTCCTCCAGCGGAATGCCCTTGCGGAACGCGATGCCCATGCCGTCGCCGGTCAGGGTGTGGGCGTTGGAGGTGGTCTTGAATACCTTGCCGGCGCCGCCGGTAGCGAAGATCACGGACTTGGCCTGGAACACGTGCAGCTCACCGGAGGCGAGGTCATAGGACACGACGCCGGCAACACGCTTCTGCTTGTACGGCGTGCCGTCCTCGCGGACAGCGTCTTCCTCGACCGTCAGGAGGTCAAGGACGTAGTACTCGTTGTAGAACTCGACGTTGTGCTTGACGCAGTTTTGGTACAGCGTCTGCAGGATCATGTGGCCGGTGCGGTCAGCTGCGTAGCAGGCACGACGGACGGGCGCCTTACCGTGGTCGCGGGTGTGGCCACCGAAGCGGCGCTGGTCGATCCGGCCTTCGGGCGTGCGGTTGAACGGCAGGCCCATCTTTTCCAGGTCCAGCACGGCGTCGATGGCTTCCTTCGCCATGACCTCGGCGGCGTCCTGGTCAACCAGGTAGTCGCCGCCCTTAATGGTGTCAAAGGTGTGCCATTCCCAGTTGTCTTCTTCGACATTGGCAAGGGCCGCACACATGCCACCCTGCGCCGCACCGGTGTGCGAGCGGGTGGGGTAGAGCTTGGTCAGTACTGCTGTTCGCGCGCGCTGACCGGACTCGATCGCGGCGCGCATGCCAGCGCCACCGGCACCGACGATGACGACGTCGTACTTATGGACCTGCATACTTGGGCGCTCTTTCTCTCAAAATTCGCTATAAAACAACGGGCGGGCGTTGCCTGCACCGCAAAATACAGCCTGCGGCTCACCGCGGGCAGCGGATGATCTGGCTACGCGGGGCAGAAGCCGCCGGGCAGCGGAACGCCGTCAACCACGGGGCACGGGTTGAAGGTGAAGATCACCAGGGTGCCAAGGACGATGATCACGGTGGTGGCCGCGTAGAGGACGATCTTGAGCCAGAGTCGGGTGGAATCCTTCTCCGCGTAGTCGTTGATGATGGTGCGTACGCCGTTGGTACCGTGCAGCATGGCCAGCCACAGCATGGCGAGGTCCCAGACCTGCCAGAACGGGTCAGCCCACTTGCCGGCGACGAAGCCGAAGTCGATGGCGTGGATGCCTTCGCCCACCAGGAGGTTCACGAAGAGGTGCCCGAAGATGAGCACCACCAGCACTACGCCGGAAAGGCGCATGAACAGCCAGGCGAACATTTCGAAGTTGCCCCGGCTTGCGCCGGTGCGGCGGTACTGGGGGGAGATTTTCCCACTGCGTGGGCTGTCGATCGTTGCAGTCATGGCTCAGTGACCTCCGAGTGCGAGGGAAAGGTGGCGGATGGAGAAGCCGACCATAACCACTACCCACAGGGCCAGGACGGTCCACAGCATCTGGCGCTGGTACTTGGCGCCCTTCTTCCAGAAGTCGACGGCGATGATCCGCAGGCCGTTAAAGGCGTGGAAGACAATCGCGGCAACCAGGCCCGTTTCACCCAGGGCCATAAGGGGGTTCTTGTAGGCACCGATAACAGCCGTGTAGGCCTCCGGGGACACACGCACCAATGAGGTGTCCAGCACATGGACCAACAAGAAGAAAAAGATCACTACACCGGTAATCCGGTGTCCTACCCAGGACCACATGCCTTCACGGCCGCGGTACAAGGTGCCAGCTGGTTTTGTCGGCACTGATAAACCTCCCTGCAACACAGCGGCGCTGGCATGAGATCCACGCGGGGGGAACGCCTGCTGCGAGAGCAACTCGTAGCTCAGGCCTAAATCTAGGCTTCGCTCACAGCTTATTCAATTTAGGAACTCCTTGGTGACCCCGCAATGCCTGCGTTTTGCCTGCAGATGAGACGAACACCACACCATGGCGCGCCCGCGGGGGTTGGCGGAGGGTTCTGAAAGGGCAGTTCACGGCTCGTCAGCTAAAGTAGCCGTGATGAGTACAGACAAAGTGACAAGCCCGGATTCACCCCTGAACCGCTTTATTGCGGTCATTCCGGCAGGCGGAGTGGGGACCCGCCTCTGGCCCCTGTCGCGGGCAGCAGCTCCCAAATTCCTCCATGACCTCACCGGGTCCGGCAGCACTTTGCTGCGCGCCACCTACGACCGCCTCGAGCCGCTGGCCGGCAGGCGTGTCCTCGTGGTGACCGGCACTGCACACCGGGCCGCCGTATGCCGCCAGCTGCCCGAGGTCCAGGAGTCGGACCTGGTCCTGGAGAGTGAGCCCAAGGATTCCGGCGCCGCCATCGGCCTGGCTGCCGCCATCCTGTACCAGCGTGACCCGGACACCATCATGGGTTCCTTCGCCGCTGACCAGGTCATCAGTCCTGACCACCTGTTCCAGCAGGCCGTCCGCGAGGCCATCCACACGGCCGCCGCCGGCAAGATCGTGACCATCGGCATCAAGCCGACCCACCCGTCCACCGGTTTCGGTTACATCCGCGCCGGCGAGGCACTCAACATCGAAGGTGCCCCCAGCGCCCAGGCCGTGGTGGAGTTCGTGGAGAAGCCGGACGAGGAAGTTGCCCAGCAGTATGTGGACAGCGGTGAGTATGTCTGGAACGCAGGAATGTTCGTGGCTCCCGTTGCCCTGATGCTGAGGCACCTTGAGGCCAACCAGCCGGAGCTGTTCAAGGGCCTGCAGGAGATCGCCCAGGCTTGGGACACTCCCGAACGTGATGTCGTCACAGCCCGCGTCTGGCCCACGTTGCCCAAGATCGCCATTGACTATGCGGTGGCGGAGCCCGCCGCCGCTGCCGGCGATGTCGCCGTTGTGCCGGGCACCTTCGGATGGGACGACGTCGGGGACTTTGCTTCGGTGGGCCGGCTCAACAGTGCGCGGGAAGTCGATGACGTCACCGTTATCGGTGAAGGCGCCCGGGTTTTCACTGAAAACGCCAGCGGTGTGGTGGTTTCGGACACGAAGCGCGTGATCGCCCTGATCGGCATCAAAGATGTGGTCATCGTTGACACGGGCGATGCCCTCCTGGTGACCACCAAGCAGCACGCGCAGCGGGTCAAGGGAGCCGTTGACGCGCTCAAGGCCAGTGGCGACACCGACGTTCTGTAACCCGGTCGGGAGTGTCCAGGCGCGGCACAATCTGTAACGCGCCCGCCCTGATGACGCTATTCCGTGGACGCTCGCTAGAGTAAATGAGTGCGTAATTACACTACTGAAGCCGAGCCCACCGCATTAGTGCGGCCATGGTTGGAACCCCTCCTGCCGGAGCTGATCGACTTCCGCCGGGATCTGCACGCGCACCCCGAGCTTTCCTTCAAGGAATTCCGCACCACAGACAAGCTTGTGGAGCGGCTCGAAGCCGCCGGACTGGCTCCGCGGCGGCTTGAAGGCACCGGCCTCACCGTCGACATCGGCGAGGGTCCCATCGCCACAGCGCTCCGGGGCGACATTGACGCCCTGCCCATCATCGAGGAAACGGGGCTGCCGTTTGCCTCGAAGAACCATGGCGTCACGCATGCCTGCGGCCACGACGTCCACACCGCCGCCATGCTGGGCGTGGCGTTGGTCCTCCAGCGCATGCACCTGGAAGCGCCCCTTGCCGGCACTGTCCGGATCATCTTCCAGCCGGCGGAGGAGACCATGCCCGGCGGTGCGCTGTCCTGCATCGAGCAGGGTGTCCTGGAGGGTGTGCCCCGCATCCTGGCGCTGCACTGCGATCCAAGGATCGACGTCGGACGCATCGGTACGCGCATCGGCGCCATCACTTCCGCCTCGGACACCATCAGGATCGAGCTGAGCGGCCGCGGCGGCCATACCTCCCGTCCGCACCTGACGGAGGACCTCGTGTTCGTCCTGGCACAGATCGCAGTGAATGTTCCGGCTGTGCTGTCCCGCCGCGTTGACGTCCGCAGCGGGGTGTCCGTGGTGTGGGGCCATATCTCCGCCGGATCGGCGCCGAACGCCATTCCCGGCACGGGCTTCATGGCCGGGACCATGCGCTGCCTGGACCGCGATGCCTGGAAGGACGCCGGCGAGCTCCTGGACGAAGTGGTGCATCAGGTGGCCGCGCCCTACGGCGTCGAAGTACGCCTGGAGCACACCAGGGGAGTGCCGCCGGTGGTCAACTCGGAGCACGAGACCGCACTGATCGAGGCCGCGGCGCGCGCGGAAATCGGCGAGGGCGCAGTGGTGCTTACACCGCAGTCCATGGGCGGCGAAGACTTCGCCTGGTTCCTGGCTGAACGTCCCGGCGCCATGATGCGCCTGGGCACCAAGACCCCCGGCGGCGAAGAGTACGACCTGCACCGCGGTGACTACATCCTGGACGAACGCGCCCTGGGCCTGGGTATCCAGGTCCTCACGGCAGCAGCCCTCCGGACCATCCGCGACCTCTAGCCCCCGCGCCCCGAGCTACCCAACCCCCTGGCGCGAACGGACACTTAAGCCCTCGCCCTCCCGCGCGAACTGGCAGATAACACCCTCAACTCCCGGTTTTGAGGGTGTTATCTGCTCGTCCGCGCGTCCCTTTGGCGAAGTAAGTTGTGCACAATTGAATTGTGGACTATCGTCTTAGGTATGACTGAAGCCCCCCGCCTCGACCGCCAGGTGTGTTTTGCGCTGTACTCCGCGTCCCGCGCGGCAACAGCGGTCTACCGCCCCGTCTTGGAGGACCTCGGCCTGACGTACCCGCAGTATCTGGTGATGCTGGTCCTCTGGGAAGCGGAGCCGAAGGGCGTCAAGGAGCTCGGCGAGGAACTGGGCCTTGACTCCGGCACACTGTCGCCGCTGCTCAAGCGGCTTGAGGCCATGGGGCTCGTGGAGCGCCGCCGGTCCGGGGAAGATGAGCGCCGTGTTGCAGTCCACCTGACGCCGGCTGGACGCTCGCTCAGCAGTAAGGCCAGCGGGATTCCACGGCACCTTGCGGACGCCGCCGGGTTGTCGGCCGATGAGCTGGAACAGCTTCGCACCACTCTTGAAAGGCTCACCGAAGCCCTTCACCGCGCGCACTAAGCGCCCAAGATTTCCGTTATCCACATCCAACAGGACGGACCACATATGAAGACTCTCTACACTGCCGAGGCCCTGGCTTCCGGCGAAGGCCGCGACGGCAACGCACGCACAAACGACGGCAAGCTGGATGTCAGTCTTGCCAGCCCCGTGGAGCTGGGCGGTGATGGCCAGGGAACCAATCCGGAGCAGCTTTTTGCCGCCGGTTACGCGGCATGCTTCCACTCGGCGCTCCGCCTCGTGGGGCGCAAGGAGCGCGCAGACCTGACCGATTCAGCCGTGGCGGCCAAGATCCACTTTGGCGCACTGAACGATGGCGTGGGCTACGGCCTCGCCGCTGAACTGGAAATCGCGGTTCCGGCCCTGGATCTCGCCACGGCCGAGTCCCTGGTGGCCCAGGCGCATCAGATCTGCCCATACTCCAACGCCACCCGCGGAAACATGACGGTGGACATCAAGATCCTGGAGTTCGCAGCATGAGCGTGACAACGGCACTTCCAACATCCACCCGGGAAATCCGCCTGGCTTCACGCCCGGTAGGGCGTCCCGTTCCCGAAAACTTCCGGCTGGCAGAGTCACAACTGCCGGAGCTTCAGGATGGCCAGATCCTGGTCCGCAACCGCTACATTTCCGTGGACCCCTATATGCGCGGCCGCATGAACGACGTCAAGTCGTACTCGGCTCCTTTCGCCCTGGATGCAGCGCTCGACGGCGGCGCCATCGGTGAGGTCATCGCGTCCAGGGCCGAGGGGCGGAAGGTGGGGGACGCCGTCGTCCATCAACTGGGCTGGCGGGAATTCGCGGTCCTGGACGCAGACGCAACCTCGGTTGCCCGCACGGACCTTGCGCCGGCGTCGGCGTTCCTTGGTGCGCTGGGCATGACCGGCCTGACGGCGTACGCCGGCCTGCTCAAAGTGGCGGAGTTCAAGCCCGGCGATGCCGTGTTCGTGTCAGGTGCGGCGGGTGCCGTGGGCTCTCTTGTGGGCCAGATCGCTAAGGCGATGGGCGCTTCCAGGGTCATCGGCAGCGCGGGAACCGCGGAGAAGGTGGCCCGGCTCCTGGAACTGGGCTTCGACGCGGCGTTCAACTACAACGACGGGCCGGTGCGGGAACAGCTTGTCCAAGCCGCAGGACCAGCAGGTATTGACGTGTACTTCGACAACGTGGGCGGCGATCATCTGGAGGCTGCCCTGGCGGTCCTGAATGTGGGCGGCCGTGTGGCCATGTGCGGCGCGATAGCCCAGTACAACTCCACCGAACCCACGCCGGCGCCGCGGAACCTCGCCCTTGCCATCGGCAAGCAGCTCACCCTGCGGGGGTTCCTGGTCAGCGGACAGCGCAAGCACAGCGCTGAATTCTTCGGCAAGATGTCAGCCTGGCTGGCGGAAGGTTCAGTCCGGTATGACGAGACCGTGGTGGACGGACTGGAGAATGCTCCCCAGGCCTTCATGGATCTGCTCGACGGCGCGAACACCGGCAAGATGCTGGTGCGCCTCTAAGCTCCCCACCAGCGCAAACAGACACTTGGGGCCCCTCCCGGGCGGGCCCCAAGTGTCCGTTCGCGCTTAAAGGAGGGGCGCAGCCAAGACGACTTCTACTGGTTGGTAACAAATTCTCAACAATCTTCGGGATCCGGCGCCAATGTGGTAGCGGATGTGTTGCAGCCCACTAATGTTGCTTGTATCAGGCGCTTCGGCGCAGTGCTGCGAAGCCCTCAGTGAAAACAGAATTTCAGTGTAGAAACGGACACTCATTGAATTCGAGTCGTAGCGCCACTCTCTCCCTGGAGGAAATTTGAAGAACACACTGCGCGCTAAGTTCAAGCGCGGTTCAATGGCAGGCATGGCCTCAGTGGGTGCCACAGCACTCCTGCTGACCGGCTGCGGCGCGGCACCTGACGCTGGAGGCACCGCCACCGCAACAGCGAGCGACTACACCGGCTGCATCGTCTCGGACTCCGGCGGATTCGATGACCAGTCGTTCAACCAGTCCTCCTACGAGGGACTGAAGAAGGCCGAGACAGACCTGGGCATCAAGGTCAACCAGGTCGAGTCCAAGACCAACAACGACTTCGAGCCAAACCTCCGCGCCATGGTTGCCGCCAACTGCGATCTCACCCTGACCGTCGGCTTCCTGCTGGGTGATGCCACCAAGAAGCAGGCTACGGACAACCCGGACCGCCACTTTGCCATCATCGACTTCGGCTACGACCCGCCCATCAGTAACGTCAAGCCGATCATCTACGACACCGCCCAGGCAGCCTTCCTGGCCGGTTACCTGGCAGCAGGCACCACCAAGACAGGAAGTGTGGCCACATTCGGCGGCAGGGAGATTCCCACCGTGACCATTTTCATGGATGGGTTTGCCGACGGCGTCAAGTACTACAACGAGCAGAAGGGCAAGGACGTCAAGGTCCTTGGCTGGGACAAGACGGCGCAGGATGGCAGCTTCACGGGCGACTTTGAAAAGCAGGACAAGGGCAAGCAGCTCACCCAAAACTTCCTTGACCAGGGCGCGGACATTGTGATGCCCGTCGCCGGTCCGGTAGGCAAGGGAGCCGGAGCAGCCCTGATGGAGGCGAAAGCGGCCGGCAAGGACGTCAAGATGATCTGGGTTGACTCCGACGGATTCCTGACCGCACCCGAATACAAGGACATCATGCTTTCCTCGGTCATGAAGCTTATGGGCGAAGCCGTTGAAACCGTGGTCAAGGACGACAAGGAAGGCAAGTTCACCAACACGCCATACGTCGGCACCTTGGCGAACGACGGCGTCCAGCTGGCACCTTTCCACAGCTTCGACGGGCAGGTCCCGTCCGACCTGAAGTCCGAGCTGGACCAGCTCAAGAAGGACATCATCGACGGCAAGCTGAAGGTCGTATCTGCGGCAAGCCCCAAGGCTTAGTCATCCTCGCTAAGCGCCACCCCCGGATGGTCATCGACTGGCCGGGTGGTGGCGCTTTTCGTTGGAATTCCGCGTCGGCGAGACCGCCCACGCAGGACTGCACGCACTAGGCTGGTGCTGCAGCCACTTATCCCGTCCGGTGGGGATTCACCGGACGCTTCGAGATTGGTCAGAGTTTTGAAACTTGAACTCAGAGGGATCACCAAACGCTTCGGCTCCCTGCTCGCCAACGATCACATCGACGTGGTGGTTGAACCCGGACAGATTCACTGTCTGCTGGGCGAGAACGGGGCCGGCAAGTCCACCCTGATGAATGTGCTGTACGGGCTCTACGAGCCCTCTGAGGGCGAAATCCTCATCGACGACAAACCGGTTTACTTCCGCGGCCCCGGAGACGCCATGGCCGCCGGCATCGGCATGGTGCACCAGCACTTTATGCTCGTTCCCGTGTTTACCGTGGCCGAGAATGTGGCGCTCGGCGCCGAGTCCACCAAAGCCGGCGGTTTCCTCAACCTGGACGACACGCGGCGCAAGATCAAGGAGATCTCCGACCGCTACGGGTTCGACGTCGACCCCGACGCCCTGGTGGAGGACCTCCCGGTGGGCGTCCAGCAGCGGGTGGAAATTATCAAAGCCCTGGTCCGCGACGCCAGGGTCCTCATCCTGGATGAACCCACGGCAGTGCTGACGCCCCAGGAAACCGACGAACTGCTGGACATCATGCGCCAGCTCAAGTCCAACGGAACCTCGATAGTCTTCATCTCGCACAAGCTGCGCGAGGTGAAGGCTGTCTCGGACACGATCACCGTGATCCGGCGGGGCAAGGTTGTTGGTTCGGCGCATCCAGGCGCCTCCACCGCGGAGCTGGCCTCCATGATGGTGGGCCGCGCCGTCAGCCTCACACTCGAGAAGGCACCCGCCACCCCCAAAGAGAAGACTTTCCAGGTCAAAGACCTCACTGTCATCGCCCCGAACGGGCAGCACACCGTGGACGGCCTCAGCTTCGACATTGCCCGCGGAGAGATCCTGGCCGTCGCAGGCGTGCAAGGCAACGGCCAGACCGAACTCACCGAGGCCATCCTCGGACTCCAGGACCGCGTGCACGGCTCCATCCTCCTGGACGATGTGGAACTTGTTGGCCGCAGTGTGAAGGAGGTCCTTAACGCCGGCGTCGGCTTCGTTCCGGAAGATAGGTCTGTTGACGGCCTCATCGGCACGTTCTCGATCGCCGAAAACCTGATTCTTGACCGGTACGATCAGCCGCCGTTTGCCAAGGGCATCAGCATGAGTCCGGCGAAGGTCCTGGAGAACGCCAAATCACGGATCGACGAGTTCGATGTCCGGACACCCTCGGGCCTGCTGGCGGCCGGCACGCTCTCGGGCGGCAACCAGCAAAAGGTGGTCATGGCACGGGAGCTGTCCCGGCCGCTGCGGCTCTTCATTGCCTCGCAGCCCACCCGGGGTGTGGACGTCGGGTCCATCGAGTTCCTTCATAAACGGATCGTGGCGGAACGCGACCAGGGCACGCCTGTCATGATCATCTCCACCGAACTGGACGAAGTCATGGAACTCGCCGACCGCATCGCCGTGCTCTACAAGGGCAAGCTGGTGGGAATCGTCCCGGCAGGGACCGGACGCGGCGTCCTGGGCCTGATGATGGCAGGCATCTCACCAGAGGACGCTGCGAGCGCAGATAAGTCGAGCCCTGACACGACCGGCTCAGGCACGACGAGCGTAAGCAAGACCGGCGCTGACACATCAGCCGCTGACAAGACTGACTCCGCCGCCGCAGAACGCCGCGGAACCTCCAGCGCCGAAGGAGGCGATCATGCCTGAAGAGCGTCACCCTAAGCATGCGGACCAGCATGCGAAAGCGGACGAGCCAACCCCGGCGGCGGACGAAACCGCCGCCGGGGTGGCCGTGGACACGGCCGGCGGCGCCATCAGCCCTTCAGCCGTACCAGCCAGCGCCCAAAGCGGAAAGCTGCCCGGCGGGCCGGACACGCTGCTCCGGAAGATTTTCACCGGCAGCGGCATGGTTTCAGTCCTGGCGGTGCTGCTGGCCCTTGTATTGGGCGGACTGTTGATCGCCGCCACGGACGAGCGCGTCAGCACCACCTCGGCGTATCTGTTCGCCCGGCCCACAGACTTCCTCTCCGCTGTCTGGCAGGCCGCCACACAGTCCTACATTGCCTTGTTCCAGGGCTCGGTCTTCAACCCCCGGGGTTCCAGCCTCGCGGTCCAGTTCGCGCCGCTGATGGAAACCCTCACCATCGCCACACCGCTTATCACGGCAGGCCTCGGCGTCGCGCTCGCGTTCCGGGCCGGCCTGTTCAACATTGGTGCCCAGGGCCAGATCATCATGGCCGGCATCCTGGCGGGCTGGGTCGGTTTCGCCCTGCACCTTCCGTTGGGCCTGCACCTGTTGCTCGTCCTTGTGGCAGGCATCGTGGGAGGCGCCCTCTGGGGTGGCCTGGTTGGTCTCCTGAAGGCCCGGACAGGTGCCCACGAAGTCATCCTGACCATCATGTTCAACTACATAGCGCTGTACTTCCTGGGATACCTGCTGAACACTCCGGCGTTCCAGCGTCCGGGGGAGTCCAACCCGATCTCGCCCATCCTGGACGCAACCGCCCTGTACCCCCAGATTTTCGGCTCCCAGTATCGCCTGCACCTGGGCTTCGTCCTGGCCATCGCGGCCACCGTCCTGGTGTGGTGGCTGCTGAACCGCTCCACCGTCGGCTTTGAATTCCGGGCCGTGGGAGCCAATCCGAAGGCTGCCCTGACCGCCGGAATCAACGTCTCCCGGTCCACCATCCTGGTCATGGCCATCGCCGGTGCGCTGGCGGGAATGTCCGGTGTGGCTCAGGTGGCAGGCACGGAAAAGGTCCTGACCGACGGCGTCGCGGCAACGTACGGGTTTGACGCCATCACGGTGGCGCTGCTGGGACGTTCGACGCCGTGGGGCACCTTTGCGGCCGGCCTACTGTTCGGCGCCTTCCGCGCAGGAGCCGTCCAGATGCAGATCCAGACGGGCACCCCCATCGACATCGTCCTGGTGGTCCAGTCCCTGATCGTCCTCTTTATCGCGGCCCCGCCGCTGGTGCGGGCAGTCTTCGGGCTGAACCCCCGCCGCAAGAAGCCGGCCAGGGCCGGAAAATCCCAGCAGGCAGCAACCACCGGAGGCGCAGCATGAGCGCAACAGCAACTTCGCCCCTGCCGGGACGCGGAACGCCCGGCACAGCGCCCCAGGCCGAGGAGGCCCAGACAACATCCGGCAAACCGGTTCTCTGGAAAACCCCAGTCCTGCTCTCGGCGCTGGGACTCGTCGCTTTCATTTTCTTCGGCCTGATGGGACCAGCCCAGACCGCAAGGTTCGGAATTTCCACCGGCGGGGATTTTTTCCAACTGCCCGTGCTGGAAATTCCCGCAATGCCGGGCGGCATCATTCTCTCGGTCCTGATGCTTGGGCTGGCGGCCTACTCCGTCTTCCTGAAGACCAAGGCCCTGCCCACGCCGGCCTGGCTGACCGTCACTTTTACGGTGCTGTTTGTGGCAGCCTTCCTCATCTGGGTGGTGGGCGGTGCCCGGACGCCCAGCATTTCACTGGCTGGCCTCATCGCCGGTTCGGTCACCCTGGCCGTCCCGCTGGTGTTCGGCTCTTTGTCCGGCGTGCTGTGCGAGCGGGTAGGGGTAGTCAACATCGCCATCGAAGGCCAACTCCTGGGCGGCGCCTTCACTGCGGCAATCGTAGCCAGTATTACGCAGAACCCCTTCGTGGGCCTGCTTGCGGCAGCTGTGGCGGGCGCGGCGGTGTCCATGGTGCTTGCGGTGTTCAGCATCAAGTACCTGGTCAACCAAATCATCGTCGGCGTGGTGCTCAACGTCCTGATTTCCGGCGTCACCGGCTTCCTGTTCAGCACTGTTATGCAGGCGGACAAAGCCAAGTTCAACTCACCGCCCGGTCTGGACATCGTCCAGATTCCCATCCTCTCCGGAATCCCGATCCTCGGCCCCATCCTGTTCAAGCAGTCGCTGGTGGGCTATCTGATGTACGTCGCCGTCATCGTTGTCTGGGTTGGGCTGTTCAAAACCAAGTGGGGCCTGCGGGTCCGCGCTGTGGGTGAACACCCGCAGGCAGCCGACACGATGGGCATCAAGGTCAACGCCACGCGCTTCTGGAACGTGACCCTGGGTGGTGCCATTGCAGGAATCGGTGGCTCGTTCTTCACGCTCGTGGCGATCGACAGCTTCACGAAGGAGATCTCCGGCGGACGAGGCTTCATCGCACTCGCCGCGCTGATCTTCGGACGCTGGAACCCGATCGGCGCGTTCTTCGCAGCCCTGTTGTTCGGCTTTGCGGACAACCTGCAGAGCATTGTGACCATCATCGGAACCCCGGTGCCGAGCCAGTTCATGGCCATGCTGCCCTACCTGGTGACGGTGCTGGCCGTGGCCGGGCTGGTGG
>NZ_JAKFFD010000143.1:0-2688 GCF_036675385.1 Pseudarthrobacter sp.
GTCCAGCGGGTCGGTCAGGTCGCAGACGCAGGATTCACCGGAGGATTCGGCCTTGACAATGGACAGCAGCCGCAGCCGGTTGGGGTCGGCCAGGGCTTTGAAGACCAGGGCCTTCTGCTTGGCTTCCTCGGCCCCCAATGCGGGCGGACCTGCCGGGGTGCAGCAGGCGTCATCCGTGGCCTGATCGATTACGGGCAGCAAGTTCATGTACCCATTATGCCCGAATATTGACCATCATCAATGTATTAATCCCGCCGCTCGACCCGGAAGTGGCCACACTACGGAGACGGACCTGCCGTCCCGTTGGTCGACGAAGTCTTAGGAGCTGGCCTTTTCCGATGCGTGCGGAAGAACGACGTCGTCTGCGTTGCGGGCCGCAGACGGGAACAGGATGAGCAGAAGCCCCAGGCCTACGGCCGCCCCGAGCAGTTGCGCCACGACGAACCCGGGAACTGAAGCGGGTGCGATGCCGGCGAAGGTGTCACTGAAGATGCGGCCGACCGTCACGGCGGGGTTGGCGAAGGACGTTGAGGACGTAAACCAGTAGGCGGCTCCAATGTAGGCGCCCACGGCCGGAGCTGCGAGGGTGCCCCGGTTTGTGGCTGCCAGGGCGAAGATCAACAGGACGAGCCCTGCCGTTGCGACGACTTCGCCCAGCAGGTGCCCGGTGGTGGCGCGGTCCTTCACCGAGATGGACGTGCCCACCTCAAACATAGCGTTGGCCACCACGCTGCCGCTGATTGCACCGACGGTTTGGGCAACTACATATGTGCCCAGGTCCGGAAGTGTTAATCCGGTTCCGCTGCGCCGGCCGAGGACCCAGTCCACGAGCGAGACGACGGGGTTGAAGTGTGCGCCGCTGACGGGTCCGAAGACGAGGATCAGCACCGTCAGACCCAGAACCGTGGCCGTGCTGTTCTGCAGCAGCTGCAGGCCGATGTCGCTGGGGGAGAGCTGCTGTGCCATGATCCCCGAGCCAACGACGATCATAACGAGCAAACTGGAACCGAGTAGTTCGGCGAAGGCGCGGCGCCACAACGGCGGTTGTTGAGAAGTCATACCAACAGCTTGACTCAAGATATTTACTCAGTCAAAATTGAATCAATGAACATTGACCCAGTTGAAGTTTTCCGCGCGCGGGTCGCCAAGCACGCGGCCCTGGCGGATCCCGCGCGGCTGCGCATCGTGGACCTGCTGACCCTGGGGGATCTTTCCCCCACGGAGCTGCAGGCCGAGCTCGGGATGCCGTCGAACCTGCTGTCGCACCACCTGCGCACACTCGAAGCCGCGGGCCTGGCGACGCGCCACCGTTCGGAGGCGGACAAGCGCCGCAGCTACATCCGGCTGGCCGCAGGGGCGTTGGAGGGACTGGCCCCCGGCCGCGAACACGGCGCCCGCCGTGTCCTCTTCGTCTGCACGCGCAACAGTGCCAGGTCCCAGCTGGCCGTCGCACTCTGGAATCAGGTCAGCGACATCCCCTCGGCCTCGGCGGGCACCCACCCCGCGGACCGCATCGCCCTGGGTGCCATTGATGTCGCGAGTCGCCACGGTGTTGCTCTCGCGGACCATCCCCCGCGCCGGCTCGATGAAGTGGCGCACGATGATGACTTCGTCGTGACCGTGTGCGACAACGCCCACGAGGAAATCCTCAACCTGGGAGGGATCCATTGGTCTGTTCCGGATCCACTGCGTCTCAACACGGAGGATGCTTTCGAGGGCGCCTTCACTGACATCTTCCACCGCGTTACCGGCCTCGCGCCCCGACTGCACGCTGCCTGATAGTCCACGCCCGCAAATATTGACAACCATCAATATATTGTCCGATACTGCATGCATCGACGCATATCAATGTCTAGTCGGTGTGGGTGGTGCGGACACGACGACCTCATCAAAACTGATCCACACGCAACTGATTCCAGGAGAAACACGTGAGCACCGAAACCGCCAAGAAGCCGTCCGTCCTCTTCGTCTGCGTCCACAATGCCGGCCGTTCGCAGATGGCCGCTGCCTTCCTCACCACGCTTTCCAAGGGCGGGATCGAGGTGCGTTCCGCCGGTTCCCAGCCTGCGGATAAGGTCAACCCGGCCGCCGTCGAGGCCATGGCCGAACTGGGCATCGACATGTCTGCAGAGATCCCCAAAGTCCTCACCACCGAGGCCGTGAAGGAGTCCGACGTCGTGATCACCATGGGCTGCGGTGACGAATGCCCGTACTTCCCCGGCAAGCGCTACGAGGACTGGGTCCTGGAAGACCCGGCCGGGCAGGGCGTGGAGTCCGTCCGCCCCATCCGTGACGAGATCAAGACCCGCATCGAAGGACTCATCGAGTCCCTGGTCCCGGCCGCCAAGTAACCACACGCCGCGGTTAGGGAGGGGGGTGAACTGGATGGACACCGATTGCTGCACCGATACGGGCTGCTGCGACGAGGATGATCTGGACTGCTGCTGAACAGCCGCCCCGGCCTGCCGGTCCCACAAGGCTCCGGCAGGCACCCCGATCGAACCGCACACCAACGGATGAAACAGAGGACAGCATGGATCCGCTAAAGACCCTTCCCGTCGCCGTCATCGGCGCCGGCCCCGTCGGTCTTGCTACCGCAGCCCACCTGCTCGAACGCGGCCTCGAGCCGCTGATCTTCGAGGCAGGCCCGACGGCGGGATCCGCCATCGAACAGTGGCGCCACATCCG
>NZ_JAKFFD010000035.1:0-50110 GCF_036675385.1 Pseudarthrobacter sp.
GGTCAACGAGCCCGAGCACCCGTATCTTGAAGCCTGGTGGCCGCAGGGCCACATCATCGGCTGGGAGCACACGTTCACGCATGAGATCCGCGACTTCCTCACCGCCATCAGCACCGGAACCCCGCCGTCGCCGTCGTTCGAGGACGGCCTCGAAGTGCAGCGGATCCTGAACGCCATCGAAGAGTCCGCCGCCGCGAAAAGCTCCACCATCCCGCTGGCCCGCACCACCATTTCTGAAGGAGCCTGACATGCCTCGCCCCTACACCCTGTTCACCGGCCAGTGGGCCGACCTCCCCTTTGAGGAAGTCGCACGCCTCGCCTCCGGCTGGGGCTACGACGGCCTGGAAATAGCCGTGTCCGGTGACCACCTGGACGCCTGGCGCTGGGACGAACCCGGCTACGTCGAATCCAAACTCGCCGTCCTGGAGAAGTACAACCTCAAGGTCTGGGCCATCTCCAACCACCTCAAGGGCCAGGCCGTGTGCGATGACCCCATCGACTTCAGGCACGAAGCGATCGTCGGTGCGAAGGTCTGGGGCGACGGCGATCCCGAGGGCGTCCGCCAACGCGCCGCCGAGGAAATGCAACACACCGCCCGGCTGGCCAAAGCCCTCGGAGTGGACACCGTCGTCGGCTTCACCGGCTCCTCGATCTGGCAGTATGTGGCCATGTTCCCGCCCGTCCCCGCCGCCGTGATCGAGGCCGGCTACCAGGACTTCGCGGACCGCTGGAACCCCATCCTGGACGTCTTCGACGAATGCGGGGTCCGGTTCGCCCACGAAGTCCACCCGAGCGAGATCGCCTACGACTACTGGACCACCGTCCGCACGCTCGAAGCGATCGGCCACCGGCCCGCGTTCGGCCTGAACTGGGACCCGTCGCACTTCATGTGGCAGGGCATCGACCCCGTCTCCTTCATCTGGGACTTCAAGGACCGGATCTACCACGTGGACTGCAAGGACACGAAGCTGCGCCCCACCGGCCGGAACACCGTTATGGGCTCGCACCTGCCGTGGGGTGACCCGCGCCGGGGCTGGGACTTCGTCTCGGCAGGCCGCGGCGACGTCCCCTGGGAATCATCCTTCCGCGCCCTGGCCGCGATCGGCTACACCGGACCCATCTCCGTCGAATGGGAAGACGCCGGCATGGACCGGCTCCACGGCGCCCCCGAAGCACTCGCCGCCCTGAAGAAGTTCGACTTCCCCGCCTCCCAGACCAGCTTCGACGCCGCCTTCAGCACGAAGCCCTAGGAAGCGCACGTAGAATCCCTGCATGACCCACACGATTCGAAAGGCAACAACGGACGACGCCGGCCCGCTCGCCGACCTGGCGGCCGTCACCTTCCCGCTGGCGTGCCCGCCGTCGTCGTCACCGGAGGATATTGCCGCGCACGTGGCAAACACGCTCAGCGAACGTCACTTCCGGGAGTACCTGGCAGACCCTGATGTCACCATCCTGGTCATTGACGCGGACGGGGCGCTCCGCGGCTACAGCCTGCTGGTGAACCGGCCAGCAGAGGATCCGGATGTCGCGGCGGCGCTGAAGGTGCTGCCCACCATGGAGCTCAGCAAATGCTACGTCCACCCCGGACACCACGGCCTGGGCGCAGCCGGCGAACTGATGCACGCCAGCCTCCAGGCGGCGGCAGAAGCGGGCGCGGCCGGAGTATGGCTGGGGGTCAACAGCCAGAACGCCCGGGCCATCCGGTTCTACGAAAAGTCCGGTTTCCGCAAGGTGGGCAGTAAGTCCTTCCGGCTGGGAACCACCGTGGAGCACGACTTCGTCCTTGAGCGGGCCCTGCCCTAAGCGCTCCCCGAGAAACCTGCCGCTAGTCTCCGGCCCGTCCACCCAGTCGTTCGTCCAGGGGCGGACGCGGTTCCTTCAGCAGCTTCAGCCGCGCTGGGAGGCCGTCGATGCGGCCCTCCCTCCCGCGCGCGCTGATGGCCACACGCGAAGTCCCCAGCAGGACGTTCTCGGCCCTGAAGTCCCCGATTTCCTCCGGGAGGATCGGTGCGAGATGGACCACGTTGCGCGTGAAGTCCGGGTCGAAGCGCAGCAGGATCCGGGCAAGCTGGATGGGAGCTGCCGCGGCCCAGGCCTGGGGCGAGCATGCCGTGGGGTACGGGACAGGGCCGTGGAATTCGGACCGGTCGAACCCGCAGAACAGCTCCGGCAGCCGGCCGTCGAAGTGTTCGGCGGCGTCCAGGATCCCGCTGGCGATCTTCACAGCCTCATCAACAAATCCATAGCGCATCAGCCCGGTGGCCACGATCGCCGTATCGTGCGGCCACACCGATCCGTTGTGATAGCTGACAGGGTTGTAGGCGCCCATGTCCGAAGCCAGGGTCCGGATCCCCCAGCCGGTAAACAGTTCGGGGGACATCAGGCGCTCCGCCACTGACGGGGCTTTTTCCTCGTCCACGATGCCCACCCATAGGCAGTGGCCCATGTTTGAAGTGCACGCGTCAACCGGAGTCTTGTCCTTGTCCAGCGCGATGGCGAAGTAGCCCCTGTCCGGCAGCCAGAACTTCTCGTTGAAAGCCTCCTTCAGGGCGATTGCCCGCTCGGCCCAGTGGTGCTCTGTCTCAGGATCCCCGGCCCAGCGCGCCAGCAGGGACCGTCCCACATAGGCGGAGTAGACGTAGCCCTGGACCTCGCACAGGGCAGTGGGTGGTTCGGCCATCCGCCCGTCGGCAAAGTTGATCCCGTCCCAGGAGTCCTTCCAGCCCTGGTTGAGGAGACCGTGCTGGTTGGGGCGAAGGTATTCCACAAAGCCGTCGCCGTCACGGTCGCCGTATTTTTCGATCCAGTCAAGGGCGCGGTCGGCATGGGGAATCAGCGAATCGATGATGTCCTCGGACAGTCCCCAGCGGCTCAGTTCGCCCAGGAGACTGACAAAGAGCGGGGTGGCGTCCACCGTGCCGAAATAGGCGGTCCCGCCCAGGGACAGCCCCGCCGTCACGCCCAGCCGAACCTCGTGCGGGATGCGTCCCGGCTCTTCCTCGGAGTCGGGATCCACCTTCGTGCCTTGGAGGGTTGCCAGCGTCTGGAGGGTTCCGGCCGCCAACGTGGGGTCAACCAGCAATGACATGTAGGAGGACAGCAGTGAATCCCGGCCAAAGAGTGCCATGAACCAGGGTGCTCCCGCGGCCACGGCCGCACGGTCCGGGTGCTCGGCGTCGAAAATCCGGAGGGACCCCAGATCGCTTTGGCTCCGGCGCAGGGTGGCCTCGATATTGCCGTCCGCGACGCTGATGCGCGGAATATGTTCTTCCCATGCCAAGTGCCGCTGCACGCCCACGCGTCCGCGCGGTTGTCCCTCTTGCGTGAACGGCGCCGCGGGTCCCACACCGTTGATGAGCGGGACCACAATCACGCTGGTGGACCACTCGCCGCGCGCCGGAATGGTTGCGTGGAAGCGAAGCATCTCGGTGGAGATTTCGGCGCCGGCTGCGCGGATGGCGGAGCCGCGCCGCTGGCCGTTACGGAGGGCCTCGATCAGCATCCCACCGTCGCTGACCGTGCGGCTCACCCGCGCGCCCTGCGGAATCCGGCCGCCCTTGACGTCGAAGAGGTCGGCCTGGTCGGCGTCAACCAACAGTTCGATATCGCAGTCCACGGCTTCCGCTGAGTAGTTTTCGAGGGTGATGTCGTCCTGCAGCCCGGGTCCGATATGACGGACCTGACGGACCACCAGCGGACTGTCGAACCTGCCGCCGGGCCACTGGGCGCGGCCCACGAACGTGGCCTCGTAGGAGTTGGGCCGTTGCGCCACCAGCGGCTCGCGGAGCGCGCCGTTGATGCGCAGTATCCACCGGGACACAATCCTGGTGTCCTGGTAGAACGCGCCATTCGTTTCACCGTCGGCACGGATGTCGCCGCTCCGGGTAGAGATACAGAAGGAAGACCCTTCCACCACCGTGATGGCCTCAGCCCCGCCGACATCAGCCTCAGTGTCGGCGTTCCATGCAGTCATGGATGCGCTCCTTCCTCATGACCGCCCGCTAGAGATCGGGCCCGATCCGACGGCCCGATAACTGCTCTCCCTGTTTGATTCTGGCCCACATGGGAAACATCCGGAACCCCGGGAAGCGGGCTCGTTTCCAGCAGTTTTGTGTAGAGGTCCAGGTGGTTGCCCACCATCCGTTCGGTGCTGAACAGTTTGAGGGCCCGGTCCCGGCAGTGCGCCCTGTCCAGCTGTGCCGCAAGGGGCAGGAAGGTGTGCAGGCTGTCCGTGGGCGCAAGGTAGCCGGTCTTTCCATGGTCCACAATCTCCGGTGCGGATCCGATCGGGGTTCCCACTACTGGAGTTCCGGTTGAAAGGGATTCGATCATCACCAGCCCAAACGGCTCGGACCATTGGATGGGGTTCAGGAACGCCATCGCCTCACCCATGAGCTGAAACTTGTCGGTGTCCTCCAGCTCGCCCATAAAATCCTCGTTGGACCCCAGGAGCGGCTCAATGACGGAGCGGAAGTACGCGATCTCTTCCGGCTCGCGCATCTTGGCTGCGATCCGCAGCGGAATGCCAGCCCTGCGCGCGATGTGGATGGCTTCGAGAACGCCTTTATCCGGGCAAATCCTGCCGACAAAGCAGACGTACCCGCCTGCGCCGGAACCGACCGGGACGGCAGAGACGTCCATTCCGTGATGGATCACGCGGGTGATCGGAACATCCGGCACACGGGAAGCCTGGTCACGTGAGATGCCTATGATGGCCGTGTCGGCAGCCATCGCGCGGTACAAATCCGCCGACGCCGGGGTGAGGGGGCCGTGAATCGTGGTCACCACGGGGGCGGCGGACCTTCGTCGGGCCAGCAGCGGCCCAGCCAGTGTGTGGTCGTGGATGATGTCCACGTCCCCCAGTCCTTCATAGGCCCTGATGACATGGCTGAGCTCCGAGAGTGTGAACCCCAATGCAGCCGGCTCGGATGGCCTCATCCCCGGCACTCTCGGCGCCGGACACGTGCTGTCCGACGCTGCAGCCAACAACACCTCGTGCCCTGCGGCGATGAATCCCCGGGCAAGGGAGTCAACAACCCTTTCGATGCCCCCATACCCGGCCGGGGGAATCGGAATCCATGGTGCCGCGACAAGTCCTATCCGCATACTGTGCCTCCGGGAGGATCAAAGTCCGAGTCCCCCGACCGACTGATGTGTTCAGAATGGCCTCTGCTTAACCCGCTGCTTCGACTATCGCCCCGCGCGGGAGCCATTTCAAGGCCCAATGTGACAAATCCGACACTGCCCGCGCGGAATGGGTGTCTGACCTGCACAGTTGTGGCAAGCATGAAGATTGAGATCTGGTCAGACGTCGCGTGTCCGTGGTGCTACATCGGCAAGCGCCGGTTCGAGGCGGCCCTGGCCGAGTTCCCGCACCGCGACGCTGTGGAGGTGAAGTGGCGCAGCTACCAGCTGGACCCCACCCTTCCCGAGCACTATGACGGCACCGAACTGGAGTACTTGAGCACCCGCAAGGGCATGGCCCCGGAGCAGGTTTCGCAGATGTTTGACCACGTCACCGAGCAGGCCAAGGGCGAGGGCCTGGACTACCGGTTCGACCAGGTGGTGGTGGCCAACAGCTTCACCGCCCACCGCCTGATCCACCTCGCTTCCCAGCAGGGACAGCAGGATGCCGCGAAGGAACGCCTGCTGAGCGATCATTTCGAACACGGCAAGGACATCGGAAGCGCCGAGTACCTCACTACCCTGGGCCAGGAGCTGGGCCTCAACACCGATGAAGTCGCCGAACTCTTCACCACGGACAAATACGCCGACGACGTCCGCTTCGATTTCGAGGAAGCCCGCGGCCTGGGCATCAGCGGCGTCCCGTTCTTTGTGATTGACCGCAAGTTCGGGCTCTCCGGCGCCCAACCTGCCGAAACGTTCACGGCGGCGCTCAACCAGGCCTGGCAGGAGACCAACCCCCTGGTTCTGGTCACTGCCGCGGACGGCAACGACGGCGAGGCCTGCGGCCCGGACGGCTGCGCTGTCTGACACGCCCGATCCAACACGGGCCGCTGAGTTTTTGTCCAGATAATCCACCCAGCGGCCACCAAAAGCGGGTTTATCTGGACGAAAACTCCGGGTTTACTGACACATCGCGGTAAAGTGTCCGCATGCCCAGGATTTCGGCGGCCAACAACGCCGCGCAACGCGCCGAGACGCAACGCCGGGTCCTGACAGCGTTCGGGGAGCTCCTGTTCACCCACGGCCTGCCCGGACTGACCATGACTGACGTCGCCCGGCATGCCGGGGTGGGGCGGACCGCGGTGTACAACTACTACGCCGACATCGAAGAACTGCTGATCTCCTACGCCCTGGACGAGACCGAGCGCTTCCTCGCCGAACTCCGGGAGTCACTGAGCAAGCTCGAGAACCCCGTCGAACGGCTGGCCCTGTACGTGCGCACCCAGGTGGAGGACCTCAGCCGCCGCCATCTCCCGCCCGGACCGGCGATGGCGGCGGTGCTGTCGCCGTCGTCCTTTGCGAAACTGGCCGACCACGTGGGTGAACTCAGCGTCCTGCTGCAGGGCATCCTCCGGGACGGCATGGCACAGGGATACCTGCCGCAAGCGGACATTGGCCAGCAGGCGCAGCTCATCCACGGCACACTCTCCTCCAGCGCCGCACGCGGCAGCAACGAGCCCGCAGAACTTGAGGCCCGGATCGCCCGGACCGTGCGGTTCATCCAGCTCGGCGCCGGAGCAAGGTTCGACGACGACGGCGCACCCCTGCGCGTCAGCCTCCCCTTGCCGTAAACCCCTGCGTTGCTCTATCACCTCCGGTCGTCATCCGCCTGGTTTAGCGACCAGACGTGATAGAGCAACGGCAACAGGTCAGGGGCCGGCCGTCGGAATAACCGGCCACTTGGCATCGTCAGCGATCCGCCGGCTTTCCCGCGGGCAGCTGAGCGTCCCGGGCGTCTGGTCTACCCGGTCCGCGGCGGCCAGCTCCTTGAAATCGCTGGAAATAATCACGTCAACGCTGGCGTCCGTCCGGCCGTCCTGGAAGTAGTCGGAGCCGGGCAGGTTCCGTTGGACGCTGAAGGCCGCAGACTGCCCGGCAGCCCCTGAAACCACCGCAGCCACACCGCGGAAGCCGGCATCCGTGTTGGCCACGGCACCCACCACAAACTTCCGGACCAGCAACTCATCCGCCACGGAGCGAGCCAGACCGGGGCGGCTGGTGGAGTTGTAGACGTTGAGGTTGATTTTGTCGTTGGGGGTGTAGTCAAAGGTGGCCCCGGGACAGGTGGTCCGGGGCTCATCGCTGCCCGCCGTCGTCGGAAGCTTCAGCTGTCCGCTCATGATGGCCAACGCAACGATGATGGCGCCGGCAATGAGGCCCAGCAGCAATACCAGGACCACTCCATGCACCACGCGGCGGCGCACCCGCACCGGGTTGTCGGGGTCGCCGGCAGCCTCAAACGTGGCCCGCAGTTCGGGGCCGGTGACAACGTGGTGGCCATGCAGGACGCTGGCGTCCTTGGGTTTCCTAGCCATCTATGACCAGCACGCGGGCGTGGATGGCGGTCCGCTGGTGCAGCGCTGTCCGGACGGCGCGGTGCAGCCCGTCCTCCAGGTACAGGGTTCCCTGGTACTGCACCACGTGCGGGAAGAGGTCTCCGAAAAAGGTGGAGTCTTCGGCCAGGAGCGCTTCGAGGTCGAGCGTCCGTTTGGTGGTCACCAGTTCATCCAGGCGGACAGGTCGAGGCGGCAGCGACGCCCACTGTTTGGGCGTGTTGAAACCATGGTCGGGATACGGGCGTCCCTCGCCCACAGCTTTGAAGATCACTATGCCACCCTAGGCAGCTTGGGGGCCCAAGAGAAGTGTCCGGCCCGCAGCATCCAAAGGTTGTAGCCAAACAGTGACCATCTGTCACATGCCGTGGACATTGCGCCGCCAGCGCAGGATCAGAGGCCCGTGGCTGACACAATGGAGCCATGACCGCACCCGAATTCCCTGCCAGCACCGCGCCCGGCGTCCGCCTGCCGTCCACCCCGCCCCTCGCCCTCCTGCTCGACGTTGACGGACCCGTGGCCAGCCCCGTGACCCGTGACGTGAAACCCGGCATCATTGCCGATCTGGTGGCGCTGGCCACTGCCGGAATTCCGGTCATTTTCAATACCGGCCGCTCCGATACCTTCATCCGCGAGCAGGTCATGGAGCCGATGATCGCCGCCGGCATTCCCGCCGGGACAGTCATCCACGCCATTTGCGAGAAGGGCGCCGTGTGGTTCAGCTACACCGCCGCCGGGCCCGGCCCCATCCACGTTGATCACGAACTGGCCGTGCCCAAGGCCTACGGCGATGACGTCCGCCGGCTCGTAGCCGAGGACTACTCCAGGCACATGTTTTTTGACGAGACGAAACGTGCCATGGTGTCCGTTGAGCAGCACATCGAGGTGCCCTCCGCCGACTACTTGGCCGAACAGAAGCTTTTCGACTCCGACGCCATGGACCTCATGACCCGCCACGGCATGGGCGTGGTCCGCCTGGAGCACCACGCACCGAATTCCGACGACGAGGTGGACTACCGCGTCGATCCCACCATCATTTCCACCGATATTGAGTCAGTGCGGCTCGGTAAAGACCTCGGCGCCAGCCGCGCCGTGGAGTTGCTGGCGGCACAGGGCATCACGCCGCTGGCGTGGCGGACGGTAGGTGATTCCCGCACGGACTACGCCATGGCGGACTGGCTCCACCACAATGACCACCCCGTAAAACACGTTGATGTCCGCCCGGCGGACGGCGTTCCGGTCAAGCCTTATGACGTGTTGACCGCCACCGATCTCGGGCTTGGGGAGGATGTCATTCACGACGACGCCGGCGGAGCTTACCTGCGCAGCTGGCGGGAGGCCATGGTCGGCTGAGCCCGTCCCCGGCCGGCGGCGCCCGTTTGAGGCCTGCCATTTTGGGGGTCGCGCTATTATTCAGATAAGAACGCTTACCATTTAGCCGCGACGGAGACAACCATTACAGAAGCACCTGTCCAGGACGAGATCTACTACGGCGGCCAGGCGTCCGTAGAACCGCGCACCCATGCGGAGGTGACATCTCCGGCTGCTGAGGCGCGGCTCAAGCACCGGCCGGACGTCGTCCGGCACAAGGGCAGGTATGCCCTGATAAACCACAACCGGACGCCGTACCAGGCCATGGTTGAGGACCTGCTGTTCCTGCGGGGCGTCCTCGCGGAGGCCGGACTGGACTACCTTTTGGTGCGCGGCAACAACGACCGTCCGGTCATCGCCCTGGACTGGAAAGACCGCAAGAAGCTGCGGGCGGCCTTGGTGGAGGCCTGCCGCAACGAGCCTGTGTACTCCATGACCGTGGACGCGAAAAAGAAGTCCTCCGTGCTGGTTGCCGACGGGGATCTCTCCCCCAACCGTCAGGCCCGCATCTTCCGCCTCTACCGTCCGCGGGTTGAACCCGATGGCGGTTTCGAGTTCGGTTCCTCCGCCGGCGTCCAGATTGAGCTCTGGAGCTTTGAAGGCGATCAGCTGATCCTCCCGATCGAAAACTCCCTGACCCGCCGCACCATGCAGTCCCAGGACGCTGTCCGCGGGACGGTTGAACGGTACGGCCACACCTGGCCCACCATCGAGAACATGTTCGCCGACCACGCCAGCGACATCAGCTTCGACATCGACCTGGTGTTTTCGTGGGTTGACGGCAGCTCTCCCGAATACATCGCGGCCCGCCGTGCCCAGCAGCAGGGTGTGGTTCTCGGCGAAGGCGACGACCACGAAGCCCGCTTCCGGCAGATCAACGAACTCAAATACGCCCTGCGCTCCGTCTACATGTTCGCGCCCTGGATCCGCCGCATCTTTATCGCCACGGACTCCCCCGCCCCGGAGTGGCTCGCGGAGCACCCGTCGGTGACCATTGTCCGCAGCGATGAGTTTTTCGCCGATCCCGCAGTGCTGCCCACGCACAACTCGCAGGCGGTGGAATGCCAGCTCCACCACATCGAGGGCCTCTCCGAGCACTTCCTCTACTCGAATGACGACATGTTCTTCGGCCGCTCGGTGGGCCCGGACATGTTCTTCACACCGGGTGGCGTCACGAAGTTCATCGAGGCCGAGACCCGGATCGGGCTGGGCGACAACGATGCCGAGCGCAGTGGCTTCGAGAACGCCGCCCGTGTGAACCGCAAGCTGCTCTGGAACCGGTTCGGTCGGATCACCACGCGGCACCTGGAGCACACCGCCGCCCCGCTGCGGCGCAGCGTTGTGGCCAGGATGGAGCGTGAGTTCCCGGAGGAGTTCCAGAAGACGGCGGCGAGCAGGTTCCGCGCCGCGGACAACATCTCGGTCACCAATTCCTTCTACCACTACTACGCGCTGCTGACAGGCCGTGCGGTCACGCAGACCGCAGCCAAGGTGCGGTACGTGGACACCACCGCCCGCGCCGGGCTGAACACCCTGCCCAAGCTGCTGGCCAAGCGGAACATGGACTTCTTCTGCCTCAACGACGGCAGTTTCCCCGAAGTCCCCGCGGACGAGCGCGCCGAGCTCGTGACCGACTTCCTGGAGAAGTACTACCCCATCAAGGCGCCCTGGGAGCTCTGACGCTCGCGGCCCTGACGCTGGCTGCGCCGGCGTTGGGAGCTCCGGCGTCGGGAGCTCCGACCCGCCGGGCTGTGTGAGGCTAGATAGCGTAGTTCGGAAGGGATACCTTCCTGACGCCTCCTGTTTTGGCGTTGTCAGGGATGCTGACGCCCGCGGCGGCCAGTCGCTCAGCAGTCATTTCCGAGGTGACATGCTCCCCTACGGTGGCCGCGTTCCCCAGCGGAACCACGGAGTGGACAATGGTGTGCTCGTAGACGTGCACCAGGTTGAAGGCCTGCCCGCCGTCCCGGCCGCGGGTACCGCCGACGGCGACGTTGAGGTCCTGGGTGTAGCACGTGGCCGAGGCCACGGAGACAGGAATCCCCGCAAAGGTGGCGGTGGTCGAGTAGTGCAGATGCCCGGCCAGAATAGTCCGGACGTCGGAGTTGCGGACCACGGAGGCCAGGCTTGCCTGGTCCCGCAGTTCCACGAGCACGGCAAGGTCCAGGACCGACGGTACCGGCGGATGGTGGAGCGCCAGGATGGTGCCGTCGGGGGCCGGGGTATCCAGCTGGCGGGTGAGCCACCCCAGCTGGGCCGGGCTTAGCTCGCCGTGGTGGTAACCCGGGACCGACGTGTCCATGGTGATGATGCGCAGGCCGTTGATGAAGTAGCTGCGGTCCACCGGTGCGTCACTGGCAGGCTCGTCCAGCAGCCCGGTCCGGAAGTTGGCGCGGTTGTCGTGGTTGCCCATGGCCCAGATGACTTGGGCGCCCATGTCTTCGCAGGCGGGATCAACAATTGCCCGTAGCTTTGCATAGGCCTGAGGGTCGCCTTGGTCGGCGAGGTCACCCGTGAAGATCACGGCCTCGGGCCGGGCGCCGGAAGCCCTGACCTCGTCGAAAAGCTGAATGAGCTTGGCTTCGCTGTCAACTGCGCCGTAAAGGGGATCCGGACCTCCCAACAAGTGGGGGTCGCTCAGGTGGAGAAGGAAGTGGCGTGGCCGGGGGTGTTCGGCCTCGATGTGCTTCATTGCTGCCTCTGTGGTTGGTGGGAAACGGCGTTTCCCTTCTACCCTTCAGTAACTATTATCCAATCAGATAATTGGCAAACTGTGGGTAAATTGTTGCGGCCAAGTTGGAAAAAACTAAAGAATTAAGCCGTGGAAAGTTCGATTGTGGCCGCCGGTCCGTCAAATTCTGCCAGTGCCATTTCAATTGCGTCGATGACCTCGGCGGAGTCCGGTTCGACGGTGGGTGCGAAGCGTGCCACCACCTCGCCCTCGCGGTTGACCAGGAACTTCTCGAAGTTCCATTTCACCAGGCCGGGCAGCACACTGGTTTTGAACCTTGTCAGCTCGGCATAGAGCGGATGCTGGTCCTTACCACGCACGTTGGCCTTGGCCGTCAGCGGGAAAGTGACACCGAAATTCCGCTCGCAGAACTCGGCGATCTCGCTGTCGTTGCCTGGCTCCTGGCCGGCGAACTGGTTGCACGGAACTCCGAGCACATCGAAGCCGCGGTCGCGGAACTTCTCGTATAGCGTCTCCAGGCCCGCGTACTGCGGAGTGAAACCGCACTTTGACGCCACGTTCACCACCAGCACCACGTTGCCCTTGAACCGGCCAAAGTCGGTTTCGGTGCCGTCGTTGAGAGTGAGGGGAATGGTGTACAGGTCTGTCACAGCGCCGTCCTTGAAAGGTTGGTCATGCAGGTGATTCGTTGCCAACCATCAAGGGTACGGGTGCAGTCTGGGAGTTCTCTGTCAGGGTCCCGCCGACTCGGACCATGTTGCGGTGTCGGTAGGCGTGGCGGTGGTTGTAGCTGTCGTAGAAGACGAGGGCGAGGGCGACGCTGTTTCGGCTGAGGACCCGCTACTCGTTGTTGCTGTCGGCTCCACCGTTGGCGCTGGCGTCGGTGTCAGGCGCGAGGTAGGCCTGAACGGCCACGACCTGGAAACAGTGGGCGTCGGAGACGGCGACGCGCTCGTCTTCGGCGCAGGCGAGGTGCCCGTGGGGGTGGGTGACGTCGTCGTCGGCGTGGCGCTTGAGGTTCCAGTCGGCGTCCGCGTTGCCCGGGGCGTGGAAGGCGTTGGGGAGGGCGATGCCGTCGAAGTGGCTGTTTCCGTCGCTGTTTCAGTCGCAGTCGGGTCCGGCGATGCGGATTCAGGCGAGGTAGCGTCCGACGACGGCTCTTCCGTGGGTGCCTCGTCCGGCGGTTCCGACGTTGTCACTGATCCCTCCACCGGCGGCGGTTCGGACAGTTCCTCTTCGCCGCCAAGGACCGTGTGGCTGTTGTCCTCGGCAACCGGGATGGCCCAGCGTTGCGCGCCGACGTCCACGGGTTTGGCCTCATAGCTGACCATGGCTATGTCCTCGAGCGCGTCCAACTGCCGAATGCGCAGAAGTGTCCAGTTCAGCGGGCTGGTGTGCTTGCCGTTGAGGATGGTTTCGAAATGCAGATGGCAGCCGGTGGACCATCCCGTGGTGCCCACGCGGGCAATGACCTGGCCCACCTGCACGGAGTCCCCCGTCCGGACCGCCACAGCCTCCAAGTGGTTGTACGTGGTGATCAGCCCGTTGCCGTGGTCTAGTTCCACGCGGTTGCCGCCGCCCCAGGGATGCCACCCGGCGGCACGGACCACGCCTGCGTCGGCCGAATAAACCCTGGTGCCGCAGCCTGCAGCGAAGTCCTGGCCCAGGTGGAAATCGCCGCCCGCACCGGTGATAGGACTGACCCTGTACCCGAATGGAGAGCTTGACGTGAGGAGCTCAAGGGGCGCCATGAGGGACCCCTCCGGGGGACGGGTGAGCCCGGCAGCGGCCACGTCGAGCGGAGCGCTCCCGCCTTTGGCGATCGTCCTGACCAGTGTGCGGTTAAACGGAACCAAGGCCCGGCTGTCCGTCAGGAAAGCACCGGCCAGCCCAGGCAGGCCAACATGTCCGGCACCCGCCGGCGAAGCTGCCGGGCGGGGTTCAACGGGGGAGGATCCAGGGAGGCCGACGGCGACGAGTGACGCGGCAACAACGGCGCTGGCGGCCAGCACGCGCACGGCTATGGCGCAGCCGCCCGCGGGCTCCTTCTCCCGGCCGGATCCCCGATGATTGCCCACTCGTTACTCCCGGGTTGGCCCGCCAGACCCCGGTTCCAGACGGACTTACCATCTCATGGGACCACAAAGACCCGGGCCTGTGAACCCCCGCGCCGGTCCCGCTGCGGACATTATGTGGTTCACCCCTCAGAACCGTGCCCGCGGCTTCTGGACGAGAATAGTGGCATGCGAAATTTCCTCAGGGAATGGCAGGGCGAAATCAAACGGGTATTCACCGGCAGCACTGACGGTCAGCCCGCTTGGGTTCCGCGGCTGGCCGAAGGGGACGACGCCGGCTATCACCTTCCCGGCTCGGCCGTCTGGGCGGTGCACGGCTCCATGGCCACCATTGTGGCTGGGGTCCGCGCGCTCCTGATGCAGGCCTTGCACCCAGGGGCACTGGCGGGAATCCACGAGCACTCCGACTTCCGCGCAGATCCGCTCAGCCGGCTGGCCCGGACCATCCGCTGGATCTTCACCGTCACCTATGGCCCACAGGCCGCCGCCGACGAGACTTCCGCCCGGGTCCGTCGCCTGCATGAGCCTGTACAGGGGACCTACAGTGACGGGCACGGCGGCGAGCGGAGCTACTCGGCCAACGATCCGGAACTCGCCCGCTGGGTCCACATCGCGTTCGTGGACGCCTTCCTCTCGGCCCACAAAATCTGGGGTGCCGGGATCCCCGGCGGCCCCGACGCCTATGTCCGCGAGTGGGCCCAGGCCGGACGGCTGATGGGCGTGGTGGATCCGCCCCTGAGCGAGGCCGAAATGCGGGAGCAACTGGACCGCTGGTATAACAACGGTGAGCTGGTGGCGGACAGCAGGGTTGCCGAGACCGTTGAGTTCATCCGCAACCCGCCACTGCATCCGCTGCTGCGCCCCGGCTACCGGATCATCTTCGCCGGCGCCGTCTACAGCCTTGAGCCGAAGTACCGCCGCATGCTGGGGCTCCAGGTCCCCCGGCTGGGGCCGTTCCCGCTCCCCGTGAGGCTGGCAACGAAGGTGGCTCTCGGCGTCGTACATCTGGCCCTTGGACGCGGGCCGGGACCCAGCGAACAAGCGGCCCGGGAGCGCCTCCGCCGCCTGGGCTACGCGGGCACGTGACCTGGCAGCTGGGCTGGGCAGCTGGGCTCCCAGCCATGGGTCAACGGGCTGGAGGACAGCAAAAACCCGGCCCTGACGAGGTCAGAACCGGGTTTCTGGCTGGCGGAGAATGGGGGATTTGAACCCCCGAGGGCGTTAACCCAACACGCGTTCCAGGCGTGCGCCATAGGCCGCTAGGCGAATTCTCCAGCTGCTTTCGAATCAAAAGCAGATACTAGACTACCTGAACATTCCGGCATCGCCCAATTGGGCCGGCGGACTGTTACCGCACGCGGCAATCCGGGCTCCAGCTGGCCCGTCAACGTAAAAATGGACGCCCCCAATGCGCCCATTCCTCCGATACACCGTTGAGCTGCCGGGTCCGGCCCTCCAGCCAGGCCCCGCAGCTCACAACCTTGAGATTGCCCCAATCGGTGTACATATCCATGATCGGCCCTACCCGCCGGATAAGCAATGAAAATCGCTGCCCATTAGCCTGCCTTCTTGGCAGGATGAGGCCATGACACAGCTGCACGCCCTGGTGGTTTACGTTCCGGAGACACACACGGAGCCGCTGCTCGCGGCAATCGGGGACGCCGGCGCGGGCAGGATCGGGAACTATTCGCACTGCACGTTCACCTCCCCCGGCACCGGGCGCTTCACTCCGTTGCCTGGTGCCGGGCCGTTCATCGGGGCCGTCGGTGCGGTCGAACGCGTGCCGGAAACCCGGGTGGAGTGCGTTGTGGAGGAAGAGATGCTCGACGCCGTCGTGCTGGCCCTGCGCGCGGCGCACCCTTACGAGGAGCCCGCATTCATGACCTGGCCGGTGGACGGCTGGCGACGCTAGCTGGCGTCCGGGCCTTTGAACCCGCTTTCGCCTTTGCGCCAGCTTTCGCGGCCGTCCGGACCTTCCTGAATCTTCGGGTAAACTTGTCTGCGGCCCCTCATGTGGCGTCATCCTGTTGAACTCCCCCAGGACCGGAAGGTAGCAAGGGTAAACGGGCTCTGGCGGGTGCATGGGGGGTCTTTACTATTCCCCCACAGGGCGGCCGTCCGCGAGGGATCCTGATTGTCTGCCCGGATTGGTAGGGTTTTCTCGTGACTGTTACTACCACCGCCCTTTACCGTAGATACCGCCCGGACTCCTTCGCTGACGTTATCGGGCAGGAACATGTCACCGAGCCGCTGATGACGGCACTGCGGAAAAACCGCGTCAACCACGCCTATCTCTTCTCCGGCCCACGCGGTTGCGGAAAGACCACCTCCGCCCGCATCCTGGCCCGCTGCCTCAACTGCGCCCAAGGCCCCACTGACACCCCCTGCGGCACGTGCCCCAGCTGCGTTGAGCTCGCCCGCGGCGGCTCAGGCTCCCTGGATGTCATCGAGATCGACGCCGCCAGCCATGGTGGCGTGGACGACGCCAGGGACCTCCGCGAGCGCGCAACGTACGCTCCGGTCCGCGACCGCTACAAGATCTTCATCATCGATGAGGCCCACATGGTCACCTCGGCCGGGTTCAACGCCCTGCTGAAAATCGTTGAAGAACCGCCGGAACATATCAAGTTCATCTTCGCCACAACGGAGCCGGACAAGGTCATCGGCACCATCCGCTCCCGCACGCACCACTACCCGTTCCGGCTTGTCCCGCCGGAGCCGCTGATGGCGTACCTGGAGCTGCTCTGCAACCAGGAAAACGTTCCCGTGGCTCCCGGCGTTCTGTCCCTGGTGGTCCGGGCCGGCGGCGGCTCCGTCCGCGATTCCCTGTCTGTGCTGGACCAGCTGATGGCCGGCGCCGGACCCAACGGCCTCGACTACGAACTTGCCGTAGCCCTCCTCGGCTACACCCACGCATCGTTGCTGGATGACGTGGTGGAAGCTGTGGCCGCCTCAGATGCCGCCACCGTTTTCCGGGCTGTGGACCGCGTTGTGCAGACCGGCCACGATCCCCGCCGCTTCGTCGAGGACCTGCTGGAACGCTTCCGCGACCTCATCATCGTCCAGGCCATGCCCGAAAGTGCCCAGGTCATCCTCCGCGGCATGCCTGCGGACCAGATCGCCCGGCTCCAGAACCAGGCGCACAACCTCGGGGCTTCCGAACTCTCCCGCGCCGCTGATGTCACCAACACTGCGCTGACCGAGATGACCGGCGCCACTTCTCCGCGCCTGCACCTTGAGCTTCTCTGCGCCCGCATCCTGCTCCCCAGTTCGGAACAGACGGAACGCGGCATTGCTGCGCGGATCGACCGCGTGGAGCGGCGCCTGAATTACGCCGGGAACGACGTCGGCGCTCCCGCTCCGGCTGGTGCTGCGGTTTCGGCTGGACCCGCTGCGGTTTCCGCGGTGCCGGCAGCGGCAACGCCGGCTCCTGCTGCACCTGTTTCCGTACCAGCAGCTTCCGCGCCAGCTCCTGCTGCACCCGTTTCCGTACAACCAGTTTCTGCGCCAGCCGTTTCTGAGGCGCCCGCTGCGGCACCTCCGATTGCTGCGGTTCCGGCCGCAGCACAGCAAGCTGCGGCGCCGGTTGCTGCGCAGCAGCCTTCAGGGCCAGCGGCTGCCGGTCCAGGGCTGGCCCGGCCACCGGCAACCGGAGCCGAACAGACCAGGCCGTCGCTGACGCCGCCCAGGGTCAGCACCAACGACTGGCCGGTTGACGAGTCCACAGGCAGGCGGCCCGCGCCCACACGGCAGGAATCCGGTCAGGCCACCCGAGAGACCGGGGCAGACGCCCCCCGCGCAGGTTCCCCGGCCACCCCGTCTGCAGGCACCGGCGCTGACACGGCTCCTGCCACCGCTGCACCTGCCCCGGCTGCGCCCGCTTCGGTTGGCCATGCCCCCGCCACTGCTGCACCGGCCGGAGCGACAGGAACTGGCGCGGCAAGAACTGGGGCCGCCGGGACAGGCGACGTCGAAGTCCTGCGCCGTGCCTGGCCGGAAGTTCTGCAGACACTCTCCAAGATCAAGCGCAGCACGTGGGCCCTGGTTGAGCCGAACGCCCAGGTGGGTGCCTTTGACGGCCAGGTCCTGACACTGTCGTTCAGCACTACCGGGTTGGCTGGCGCCTTCGGCCGGGCTGATCACGCTGAAAACCTGCGGCAGGCGATCCACAAAACAGTGGGCATCGACTGCCAGATCACCGCAGTCGCGGGTGGCGCCAACAGGGCAGCGAGCGCTGAGCCAAACCCAAAAGCTCCCACTAGTCCGGAAGCCAGCCCGGAAGCTCCGGCCAGTTCAGCCGACGTCGCGTGGGGCCTGGCTCCTGCCAGCGCCGTTTCCACGCCTGAGGTCCTGGCCACCGCGCCGGCACCTTCGCCAGCCCCCTCCCCCGCGACGCGTGCTCCCGAACCGGCCGTGCCTCCTGCCACTGCTGCACCTGCGCCGACTGCAGGCGCGGCAGCTATTGCAGAAACTGTCCAGCACACCGGCGACGTCAGCGCGTCGGCAGCCACTGAAGCCGCCCAGGTACCAGCCGCCCAAGGAGAGTCGGTACCAGCTGAGCCGCTTGCCACCGCCGGTTCGTTTGCCTACTCCGATGACGACTGGGGTCCCCCGCGCGACGAAGATGCTCCGCCACTGGACGAGGAACCACCCATGGACTGGGATCCCTCGGCTGCGGCTACCCCACGACTGTCGCCTTCACAGCCTGAGCCTTCAGCGGCCGCACCCGCCAAGCGGCCCGCTCGAGGTGTTTCAAAGGCCGCAGCAGCAAAGACGTCCCCATCTAGCAGGTCCTCCGGTGCGGCATCGGCCGCTCCTTCACAACCCGATCCGGCACTGGATCCGTGGGGCCGGGCCGTCGAGCAGGCGCCGGGCGTATGGGTGGTTGGCACCGAGCCCAATGTTGGCAAAAGCCTGAACACGCCCGTCCCGGAAGAGGCCACGGAAACCGCTCCTGCGCCCAGCTACGAGCCCGCCACCGCCCAGGTCCCCAAGACGTCAGCTGTCGTGAGCCAGTCCGATGCCGACGCCAGCTGGGGATTGCCGCCCGTAGCCCCCACCGCAACCACCGAAATCCCCACACCATATTCAGCCGCACAACATTCAGCTGCACCGCAGAGCTCCGCCCCAGAGACCCCCGCACTACAAGGCCCCGCACCAGAATCCGCGGCGCCCAACAACCCGGCGCCAGCCAGCCAAGCCCCGCCAGCTCCGGCAGTCCCGCCAGTGGAAGCAGCCGTTCCCGAACCGGCTGAAGTTCGTGAGTACGCCATGGCATCGACTGCTCCCGCTGCCGCACCCCTGCAGCCGGCACCGGCGACGTCCGAGTCCGCTGCTGCCGCCCGGCAGAGTCTTTACCAGCGCCTGTCCAACAGCCCCGAGGCCGAAGCCGGGCGTGCCAAGGCGCCGGCCAGGGCTGCCGCCGCAACCTATGTCCAGGACATACCGAGCGCGGACGATGAAACAATTGAGGAATCCGGTGTCTTTGGACGCGCCGCCGTCGAGCGTATTCTGGGCGGGAAGCTGATCGAGGAGCGGTCCCCGGACGGAAGCCCCATCGTTGCGAGGTTCTAGGCACCTGGCGCACGTACTCCCGCAACTCCATTCACTACCCAAGCCAAGCCAAAAGAGGAAAACGTGTACGAAGGTGCAGTCCAGGAGCTGATCGACGAGCTCGGACGGCTTCCCGGTGTCGGTCCCAAATCCGCCCAGCGGCTTGCCTTCCACATCCTCGAAGCGGACCCGCAGGACATGAAGCGACTCGTGGAAGCCATCACCATGGTGAAGGAACGCGTGAAGTTCTGCACGGTATGCGGCAACGTCACCGAGCAAGAACTGTGCAACATCTGCCGGGATCCCCGGCGCGACCCGTCAGTCATTTGTGTAGTGGAGGAGTCTAAGGACGTCCTCGCCGTGGAGCGCACCCGGTCCTTCCGCGGCCGCTATCACGTGCTGGGCGGAGCCATCAACCCCATTGCCGGCGTTGGGCCCGAACAACTGCGGATCCGGGAACTCCTGACACGGCTGAACGACGGCGCCATCCAGGAAGTCATTATCGCCACCGACCCCAACCTCGAAGGCGAAGCAACGGCCACGTACCTGGCCAGGATGCTGAAGACAATCGGCATCGTGGTGACCCGTCTGGCCTCCGGGCTGCCTGTGGGCGGCGATCTTGAGTACGCCGACGAGGTCACCCTCGGGCGTGCATTCGAAGGCCGCCGCAACGCCCTGACCTGAGCGGACCTGCCCCTGACCTGGTCAGGCCGACAGGCTAAGGCAACAGGCTAAGGAGGACCGGCGACCCGGCCTGCCCCAGCCCGGCCCGGCCTGGGTTCAGGGGGCCGGGCTGAGCCGTCGTCGGGCACACCGGCTTAGGCGATGCGGGTTCCGCGTGCCAGCCTGTGTGCCGGGGTGCGCAGCGAGCGCCAGCCCAGCCACATCAGCAGCCCGGCAAGCAGCAGCTGCAGGCCGAGCCCCAGCGGCCACAAGGGAGTGGACTGTGCCAGGTACTGCGGCTTGGCCTCCCCGTTGGCGCAGGGGTAGGTGCCCTCCGGACCGGCCATGGCGTAGCGTGCACCCTGGCTGATGGACTCGATAGCCCCCACCGGTGACGACATTCCGAGGCCACTGTTGACTCGGACCGTGTAGGGGATGGCATCGGCCACCACCACGTAAGGGTTCATGGCCAGCATCCACGCCACCCTTTCGGTGCGAACTGCTGGCTGGGCACGCAGCGGTCCGGAGCAGGTGTACTCCGGTTCCTGCGGCGCCGTTTCGTCGGGTGCCGGCCGCAGCGGTTCAACATTGCGGTACTGCGCCTGGTTGGCCATAACGGTGCCCTGCGAGAGCCCGGTGCCCAGGCCGAAGGCAATCAGGGAACCGAAAACCAGCCCGGCCACGGCAAGGTACGTGACGACAATCGAGAACAGCGGGCGCCCCGCCAGCGCGGAAATTCCGACGCCGATGGCACACACCACGCCCACCTCAACCGCCAGCATCAGCAGGGCCACGATGACGTGGCCGGGCGTCATGCCGCCGAGGGCCACTCCGATGACCAGGAACGGCGTGCTGGCAACCAGGAAGGCCAGGGCGGCGGCCCACGCGGCGAAGAACTTGCCCCACAGGATCTGTCCGGGACGGAGCAGGGTCACCTGCAGGATGGCCAGGGTCCCGCCGGCGCGGTCGCCGTTGACGGCATTGGCAGACAGTGCGGGCGCCACCAGCAATGCGAAGAGGAGGACAAAGGCCAGGACCACTTCGAAGATCATGGACCCCGGACCGGTGTCGGGCGGCATAAAGCTCGAGTAGGCCCGTTGGGCTTCGCGCTGGGCGTTCCAGCTGGCCCACGTCAGCCAGGTCACCAGGCCCGTCAGGATGAACCAGATGGCCAGCATGATGTACCAGCCGCGGGACCGGAGCCGCTGCTTGAGTTCCAGGACCACCACATCCCGGATGCCGGCAAGGTAGCCGGCAACAATGCCGGAAGCCGGCGGGCGCTGCGTTGGTTCTGTCAGCTGGCTCATCGCCGCTCCCCCTCAAGGTTCATGTAAGTCTCTTCCAGGGCACCCGAAGCGGGGGCAAAGGAGCTGACCCCGACGCCGGCCAGCACCAGGTCGCGCAGGAGGCTGGCGGCGTCGTCGTCGTTCAGCAACACCAGGCTGATGGCCGGCCGGCGGCCGTCCTCAACCCGGAACGCCAGGCCCAAGTCCGTGAGTTTGGCGGCGAGCGCTGCGCCGTCGGTTGCCGAGATGGCGTAGCGCCTGCCGGAGGCGGCAGCCGCGTCCGTGGTCTGGTGCCGGACCGTCCTCCCGCGGTTGACGAACACCGCTGCGTCCGCAATTTCGTCCAGCTCGCTGAGCACGTGGGAGGAGACAACGATGGACTTCCCCTCCGCCGCAAGCTGCCGCAGCATCACGCGCAGCTCCACCCGCGATCCCGGGTCCAGGCCCGACGCCGGCTCATCGAGCAGCAGCACGGACGGATCGTGTATCAGTGCGCGGGCCAGGCTGAGGCGCTGCTGCTGCCCCCGGGACAGTACACGGGCCGGCTGGTCTGCAAGGTCACTCAGGCGGACCCGGTCCAGCATCCCTGTGACGCGCTGCGGGATTCCGGCCTTGGGCAGCCGGTAGAAACGGGCTATCTGGGTGAGGATCTCACGGGCGGTCAGGGACTCCCACACGCCCAGGGTGTCCGGCATCCAGCCAATCCTTTTCCGCACTTCCGCGCGGTGATGCTGCGGATCCAGCCCGTCCACCGTGACAGTGCCGGAATCCGGCGCCAGCAGTGAAGCCAGCATGAGCAACAGCGTGGTTTTGCCGGCACCGTTGGGGCCGATCAGTGCGGTGACTTTTCCCGCCGGAGCATGGAAATCCATGTGCTCGACGGCGTGCACCTGCCCGAAGCTGCGGCTCACCGCGGTGGCGCTGATGCCGTCCTGGCGCGGGCTTTCCGGCTGGGCCGGAATGCCTATTCTGTCCCAGTTTTCTGTCATGTCCCGAGCACCTGTCCCCCAAAGCCGTTCATGCATACTGACTATATGAGCCTACGCCTGAGCCGACGGCCGCAGTATCCGCCGGAAGGCTGAGATTTGGACACAATTCCGCGTCCGGCCACAGGCGGCGATAAACTGGGCTGACACGTCACGCCGTCCAGCAGCAAGGCCGTGCCTGACCTCCAGAACTCCGATTGATCCAGTGAAGGTACGCGCATGAGTACGCCCACTTCCGAAGTGCACACAGCAACGCAGCCACAGCAGCTGCCCGAAGGCACTGCCGTGACCAAACAGCTGATTGTGCAGAAGTTCGGCGGCTCCTCCGTGTCGGATGCCGAGGGCGTCAAGCGCGTCGCAAAGCGCGTGGTCGACGCGCAGCGGGCCGGCAACGAAGTGGTGGTGGTCGTTTCCGCCATGGGCGACACTACCGACGAACTGCTGGACCTCGCCGCCCAGGTGACAGATTCCGCCCCTGCCCGCGAGATGGACATGCTCCTCTCGGCCGGTGAGCGCATCTCCATGGCCCTGCTCGCCATGGCCATCAACAAGTTCGGCGCCTCAGCACAGTCCTTCACCGGCTCCCAGGCCGGCATGATCACGGACGGCATCCACGGCAAGGCGCGCATTATCGACGTCGATCCGCACCGCATCCGCACGGCCCTGGACAAGGGGCACATCGCGATCGTCGCCGGCTTCCAGGGCATGAGCCGGAGCACCAACGAGATCACCACCTTGGGCCGCGGCGGCTCGGACACCACCGCCGTCGCGCTTGCGGCCGCACTCGACGCCGATGTCTGCGAGATCTACACGGACGTTGACGGCATCTATACCGCGGACCCTCGCGTGGTGCCTTCCGCCCAGAAAATCGATACCATCTCCAGCGAGGAAATGCTGGAACTCGCGGCGTCCGGTGCGAAGATCCTGCACCTGCGCTGCGTTGAATATGCGCGCCGGTTCGGTGTGCCGTTGCATGTCCGGTCCTCATTCAGCCAGAACGAAGGCACCTGGGTCATCCCCAGCGCCGAAGACAAGATCACCACTCAAGAGGGAGTTGCCTTGGAGCAGCCAATCATCTCCGGCGTTGCACACGACCGTTCCGAAGCCAAGGTCACTGTGGTGGGTGTCCCGGACATCCCCGGCAAGGCTGCCGCGATCTTCCAGGTCATTGCCGACGCCCACTCGAACATCGACATGATCGTGCAGAACGTTTCCACGCACGGCACGGGCCGGACGGATATTTCCTTCACGCTCCCCATCGTCGAAGGCGCGGAGGCCCTGGAAGCGCTCAAGGCCGCACAGCCGGACATCGGGTTCGAGAACATCGAATACAACGAACAGATCGGCAAACTGTCCCTGATCGGGGCCGGCATGCGGTCACACCCGGGCGTCTCCGCGACGTTCTTCAAGGCCCTGTCCGACGCCGGGATCAACATCAACATGATCTCCACCTCGGAAATCCGGATCTCCGTGGTGACACACGCCGATCTCCTCGATGACGCCGTCCGGGCAATCCACAAGGCCTTCGACCTGGACAGCGAGGACGAGGCAACGGTCTACGGCGGCACCGGGCGCTAGCTCTCAGCCCTGCCACACCATAAAAAGGATGTTCTGGGGGCCGGTTCTGCCGGCCACCAGAACATTTTCTTTTTGGCCAAAGCGGACAGCTCAGCCCTGTTTGTCCAATTCTTCGCGGCGCACGGCGTAGTGATGACCTTCGGAATCGGTTTCCACCACGAAGTGGGAAAGGTCCTCGTTAGAGGCCTGCTCGAACTCATCATGCTTGTGGACCACGGGCGAATCCGTGTCCAGACGCGTTGCCGGCCCGAAGACAAAGCGGAGCCTGTCAGTCGCGTGCATAAAACCGGTGAGCGCATGTCCCATTGTTTCCACCCCCTTCCCGCGTTGCGGGCGAAAGAGCCACTGCCTCCTTGTGGAGTCAGTGCCCTTATTTTACGCCCGCCGCCCGAAAATTGGTCTGGTGAGGTTGGGCATGGCGGGGAGGCCGGAGAGGGTCAGCGGAGGGACTGGTCGTCCGGGTTCCTGGGCACAACATAGGTGCTGCCGTCCGGGCGGGTGACCGTTTCCCATTGCTGGGTTTCCCGCTCGCGCTGAACCAGGAGTGCCCGGTTCTCTTCGGTCATGTCATGCACCAGGGAACTGCGGTTGGCCGGGCCGAAAATCGCCCTGAGCTTGCCGGTTGCGCGCATGAACCGCTGGGATGCGCTGCCCTTGTCGCCTGACTTGCCTTTGCCCATGAAAGTGACCCCTTCGATAGAACCCCATTACCCGCTCCAGTGTACGCTAACAATTAGTGCACTAACTATTGGAGGAATGTTATGGCGGTACGGGCCGGCGCCGCGCGGCAGCAGGACGATGACCTCCTCTTGGAGCAACAGCTCTGTTTTGCCCTTACCGTGGCATCCAGAAGCGTGGTGGGCGCCTACAAGCCCGTCCTCGAAAAGCTCGGACTCACCCACCCTCAGTATCTTGTGATGCTGTGCCTGTGGGAATCAGCACCCCGCACCCTGCGCAGCATCAGTGAGGCCCTGGCGCAGGCCCCGGCCACCATCTCACCGCTTCTTCGGCGGCTGGAGGAGGCCGGCTTTGTCACCCGCCAGCGGGTGGACGGAAACGAACGCACCCTTGCCGTGGGCCTGACCCCGGCCGGCGCCGCGCTGCGTCAGCAGGCCATTGCCGTCCCGGGCACCATGATGGAACGCCTGGGCCTGACCCGTGAGCAGGTGGGGGCGCTGCACAAATCCATGATGGGGCTCATAGCCGCCTCCGCCGGATCCAACGGGCAACCCGTCGGGGAGTAAATGCGGCAAGGCGTAAAATGGCAGCAACCTAGGAGGGTCCATGCGTTTGCGAACAGTACGGCCATTACTGGCGGTTCTCGCCATTGCCGGGCTCGCCGCCTGTACGGGCACGCCTGACGGGACCGGGACTTCATCCGCCAGCCCCACAGCTAGCCCCACAACCAGTTCCTCCGCCAGCCCGGGCACTTCCGGGTCCCCCGCTCCGGACACCGAGACCACCGTCCCTGCGCCGTCACCTTCCGCACCCCCGGCCCCGACGGCAGGCCCCGGCGCCGGCAACGCCGAGCTTGCCATCATGGTCAGGCCCTCTCCCACTGAAGCGGCAGTGAACTACACGCTGGTCTGCCGCGGCGGCCTCCCCACGGCTGAGAGCAAGCACCCCAGGCCGGAGGCTGCGTGCGCTGCCCTCAAGAACAACGCTGCGCTCCTCAGCCCGGCCCCCAGGAGCAAAGACGTGGCCTGCACCGAACAATACGGCGGCCCGCAGACCGCCACAGTCACCGGGATTGTGGACGATACCCCCGTGGATGCCACGTTCGCGCGCACCAACGGCTGCGAAATCGGTGCCTGGAACGCAGCCCAGGACGTCCTGGGTGCCAGCGGTGGAGCAACGTAGCCTGCTGACGGCCGACGCCTGGCGTGCCCGCGAGGAAGCGCACGCCCAACGCGTCCGCCGTTACTCGGATCCCTACCTTGCCCGCCGCTCGGCAGGTCGGAAGCACCCGGTGGAGGACTTTCTTTTCACTTACTACACCCAGAAGCCTGGCCAACTGCTGCGCTGGCACCCGGGAGCCGGCGTCGTACTGACCGCTGAAGCGGCGTCCGCCCGCATGGGCTGGAAGCACTACCAAACGCTCGACGACGGCGAACTCGCCTCCCTTGGGCTGCCGCCAGGAACCCCTGCCGTGACTTTTGACCGCGCCCGGTTCCTGGCCGACCGGCACGAGGCTGTGGCCTTCGCGGACATCATTCTTCGCGGCACCGCTGCCCGGCCCGCGCAGTTCGGCTGCTTCGGGCTGCACGAATGGGCCATGGTCTACCGACAGGACAAATTCGACCTGCGCCATGAATACCTGCAACTGAGGCTGGGTTCGGCCGGCACGGACAAAGTGGTGGAGGACAACCGGATCCGGTGCTCACACTTCGACGCCTTCCGCTTCTACACGCCCGACGCGATTGCACTGAACGAACTGGCGCCCAGCCGCGAAAACCAGCGGCATATGGAACAGCCGGGCTGCCTGCACGCCAACATGGATCTCTACAAGTGGGCGTACAAACTGCTGCCCGCGCTTCCCAGCGAACTGGTCATGGATTGCTTCGAACTGTCCTGGCGGATCCGGGCCATGGACATGCAGGCCTCCCCCTACGACCTCGCGGAGTGGGGTTACCCGCCCATTCGGATCGAAACCGCGGAAGGCAAAGCGGCCTACGTTGAGCATCAGCGCGCCTTCGCCGGCGAGGCTGCTGCGCTCCGAGGGCGCCTGGCGCAGGCCTTGGCACCGCTTCGAACTGCGGGGACGGTATGAAGGACCTCGAGCTGACCATCAGGGTCACGGAAGACCCCGGCTCCCCCGAGTACGAGTTCCGGCTCATTGTCCGCGATGGCCGCCCTGCTGACGGTTGCACCGTGCCCGATCCCGCAGCAGCGTTGTCAGCGATGGAACGCTTCGGTGAGGACATTTTCTTTCCTAAACCGGGCCCCCCGAAACTCTGCACGCAGCAATACGGCGGGCCGCAGGTGGCCGTTGTGACCGGCTCCATCAACGGCCGTCCCGTCAGTGTGACTTTCCGGCGAACCGATGGCTGTGAAATCTCCCGCTGGCGCGCCATGGCTCCCCTGCTCGGCGGGACAGCTGGTTCCCGCGGCGAAATCTGACCATCGGCGGCAGCCTCCGCAAAACGGGAACGCCGCCGGAACCAAGCGGTCCGGCGGCGTTCCCCTGCTGTTGCTGAAGAGCTAGAGATCCATGTTGCGGTTTCCGGAGAACTCCGGGACCTCCTGCTTCTTCTTTTCCTTATTGACCTTGTCCTTCTTGCCGTTGGCAGGGTCACCGGCAGTTTCATCAGCAGGGACCACCAAAGCACTGCCTGGTGTGACAATCACAGAGACGAAGGTGGGCGCGCTCGAACCGGCGAACGTCACCCGGCCGATATAGGAGCCTTCAGCGAGATCCTTCCACTGGAGCTTCAGAATGCCCGGCTGGCCGTTCCCGAGCCGCAGCGGATTGGGGGTCACCGTGGCATTTCCCACGTTGGCTCCCAACACCGCAGCGTCCACGGACGCCTTCGTGGGCTGCCCGTTGGGGCTTGCGTAGAGGTTCACAAAAATCGTGTACACGCCCGGAGCCGGGTTCGGAACCGAAATTGATTCACTGGCAGAGGCCGTCTGGGCCAGCAGGGCCTGTCCCGCCGGGTTGAAGACCACCATGTCGAAGTCGGCGGCCTCGTCCGAGGAAAAGACGGAGAACTTTGCCAACGGCGATCCTGCCGGAACCGTGACCTCCTTAGCGAAGTTGGACGCGTCCGTTCCCAGGGCCAGCGGTCCGGGAACCAGCTCGATGGCCGAGGAGTCAGCCTTGGACAGACCGTCCAAGGTGATCTTCACGGGCGCGTTGGTGCCCGAAACCACCGGAATGTCGCCCTGCCCCTGGCCTCCTTCCGAGGTAAACGCCAGGTTCGCCGGCGCCACCACGGACTGCGGGCGGACAGCCACCGGCGATGCCACGTTCTTGCCGGCACCCTGCCAGACGAGGTTGCCCATGGCAAACTGCCCCAAAGCAGCGCTGGTGTTCTCAAACTTGACCTGGAAGGTGCGCTTCTCGCCGGCAGCGTTGAAGCTAAGGATCGACGGCGTGACCGTCACCTTGACGCCGGGAACGCTGGCCTTGGCCCGGTAAACGCCTGGGGTCAGCGCGGTGACAGTCCGGGTGACCTCTGTCTTGCCGGTAAGTGCCCCCAGCGCGAACGAGGCAACATTCATATCCCGCGGTGCGGTTGTTCCGAGACCCGGGATGCCCAGGTCCAGGCCCGTTCCCTGGATGAACTTCAGGTAGTCGTCCTCGGAGTTGTCGTAGACCAGGCCGGGATCCAGGACCCGCGCAATGTCCACCTGGCCGGCGCCGGTGGCGAACACGTCACCGTTCCGGCTGCCGTCTGCGTTCTTGATATCAGCTGCCGTGGTCATCATGGCTGACTTGACGGTGGCCGGAGACCATGTGGGGTTCTTGGCCAGGATCAAGGCGCCAAATCCGGCCACGTGCGGCGCGGCCATTGACGTCCCGGACATCATGCCGAACTGGTCGCCGCCGGAACCGATGGGTGAAACGCCTGCCAGCACTGCCACACCCGGTGCCGCCACGTCAGGCTTGAGCAAGTCTGAGCCGGTAGCGAGCAGCGGGCCCCGGGAGGAGAAGCCGGCGATCTGCGGCTGCGGCGCGGGCGGAAGGCCGGTGGTGTCTGTGTTCACCAGGGAGACCTTGATGCCGGGGTTGGCGATGATCTTGTCCTTGATCTGCTGCGTGGCCGGCGGGTTCACGTGCACTGTCGGGACTGCGTGGCGGTCAAGGTCCTCGGAGGAGGTGGTTACGTTGACCAGGATCATGCCGATGCCGCCGGCGCGCTGCACCTCGGCGCTCTTGGCTACGCGGTCCACCACCCCGCGGTCGCAGACAACAATCTTCCCTGTCACCTTGGCGGGATCCAGCGCATTGGGTGCGCACAGTTCGGGGTTGGCTGCGCCGGCGGCTGCGGCACTTGCCGCCAGCACAACGTTGCTCGCAGGAACGGGAGCGGACATAAGACTGGCGCCGCGGTACTTGCTTCCGTCCTCAAACTCGACGGTTCCCTGCAACTCCGTGGAGAAGGAGCTCGCTGCCACCGTGGTCAGCCACGGCGCGCCGTGGTTTACGGTGCTTGCCGTGGGCCCCGAGTTTCCGGCGGAGGCTGCAACAAAGATTCCGGCAGAGGCCGCGGAGAGGAAGGACAGCGACACCGGGTCTGTGGTGGTTGAGGTGCTGCCGGAGATGGAGTAGTTCAGCACATCCACCCCGTCCAGGATGGCTTGATTGATCGCGGCCACGGACGCGGAGCTGTAGCACCCGCCCGTCGCCGGGTTGTCATCCTCCCAGCAGACCTTGTAGACGGAGATCTTTGCCGCCGGCGCCACGCCGCCGGTGATGCCCATATCGGTTGCACCAAGGTTGGCCCGGACGTTCGCGTTGCCCGCGGCGGTGCTGGCGGTGTGCGTCCCGTGGCTTCCCACATCCACGGGCGAAATCAGTTCTTCGGGCGCGCGGTTCTCCGGCGCCACGTACGCCATGTAGTCGTCAGCGAAGTAGCGGGCACTCAGGACTTTGGAGTTGCAGGCGCTGCCGTCAAACGCCGCCCCGGTTCCCTGGCCCTTCTGGCACTCTCCGACGAAGGTGTCGCCGTCGGACTTGAGCATGGCGATGTTGCCGTCCGCGGTACGGTACGGGGCGCCCACCTGGGCCTGGCCGGCGAGGGGTTGCACGTCGTCCCCGGCGAAGAACGGGTTGGAGGGGGTGTAGCCGGAGTCAATAACGCCAACCACGACGCCTTTGCCGGCATTTTCCAGCCCGCCGAAGGCAGTCTTCCAGAGGCCGTTTTCACCGCTGAGCCCAAGGAAGTCCGTGCTTGAGTAATCCGGCGCGTTCTCCGTGTCCGGTGCCACCATGATGACGGCCGGGTCCTTGGCGAGCTTGGCGGCCTGGTCGGCGGTCAGATCGGCCGAGAACCCGTTGATGGCAGCTGTGTACTGGCGCTTGATCCGGACGCTTTCGGACCCGGCCACAGCGTTCTGCCTGCCCTCGAGATGCGCCTGGTACTGCTGGACTTCGGGCCGGTCGGCGTCAAGCTTGCGGCCCTTCTGGGGCTTCGTCGCTGCGAGTCCGGGAGTCCCGCCGTCGTAGGTGGCCGCCGGCTTCTCGGCCAGGACCACAATGTAGCGGCCGGCGGGGTAGTCGCCGGGGTTGATCTTCTTTGAGGCAACTGCCGTGTTTGCTTCAGCGGGCGCCGCGGTAGCGGGGCTCATCGCCATCGAAGAAAGGAGAAGCGGCAAGCCCACGGCCAATGCCGCTGCTTTCCGGAGTCCCCCGCCCCGAATGGGGCTTTTTCCAGTTGATTTCACGAGCGACTACACCTTTCACGAGGAACGGCCGGCCACGTTGCCGGTCTGGAGCAGCTGGGAACGGCACACGACATTACAGATTTTGTAATGCTGTGACCAGCCGTTACAAACAGTACAGACTGAGAGCTGAATATGACATAGGACACATCAGGTGTATAGGTCAATCATGCAGCTACAAGGCGGGCCCGGGAAGGCACCAAAGAAAGACCCCTACGCGGGCCGGACTTTGGAAATGTCCGGCTCCGCGCGGAGGTCTTCTTTGGTGCTAGGAAATCACCTGGCTCAGCCCTTGGGCGTCACCTGCAGGCGGTCGAAGGAGACCTGCTTGCCGTCCTTGTCCAGCACCACCACGTCGTCGCGGCCGCTCTGAACATCTGAGGGCAGGATGAACTCCACTGTGTTGTCGGTGGTGGGGAAAATCCAGCCGAGCCGGTAGCTCTTCTTGTTCAGGTACACGTAATACCACTGGCCGTAGTCGAGACCCTTCAGGGTCACCTTCTGGCCGTTGCGGTACTTGTCCTGCGTGCCGAGGTCGAACGGAGCCGTCTGTTCCTCGAGGTCCTGGACGGCGAGGACGGGGACCGTCTCGGGCTGCGACGGCTGGAGAGCCAGCACCAGCGCGCCGCCGGTCACCGTGGCGGTGACTTCCTTGGCGCCGTTCGTGGCAGTTGCCGCGAACGAGACCGCGTCGAGCCGGCCTGCCGCGATGTCGGCTGCGGTCAGGACGTGCTCGCGCGTTGCCGTCACGGTCCCGCCCACGGCCAGGGCGTCCTGGCTGATGGACGCGTCCGGGGCACTGAGCCCGGTCAGGGCGACGTTGCCGGCGTTGCCTACGGTGTAGGCGTATGAGACGGTATCGCCTTCGCTGGCGAAACGGTCACCGTCGGCGTCGTTCCACTCAGCCGAAACGGTGCCTTCCAGCTTGGCGTCGCGGACCTTCAGGTCCACTTCGCCACCGTCGACCGTGTAGACCTTGCTGCTCTGGCCTGCGGAACTGACTTCCCACGTGGTCTTCGGAACGAAGTAGCCCTGCTCTGCCTCGGCAGCGGTCACGGTGTGGCGCGGCGTGGCGCAGGTGTAGCCCTGGCCGGCCGGCAGCACGCCGTAGCGGCAGTTGCCCGGGCCTTCGGGAACGAACGGGCTGAAGTTACCGGCGGTGGGAACCACCTTTTCCACCAGCGGGCTCGTGTTGCTCACGCTGAAGGTGTACGGAAAAGCATCGCCGGCGGCGTACGGCTGGGTGGCGAGGTCGCGCCCGGCGTCGCCGCGGGCTCCCGCGATCGTGGCGGAGACAAGTCCGTCACGCAGTGCCACCGCGGCGCCGGTGAACGCAACCGTCTTGGTGAGCGACGGCGTCGCGCTGGCAGTGACGGTGAAACTCGCCTCGGGGACGAAATAGCCGCGGGCGATGTCATCGGCCGTCAGCGTGTGCTTGGCCGTGGTGCAGTTGTAGTTTGCACCGGCGGCCAGGCTGTTGAACCGGCAGTTGGGAGCCGACGGCGGCAGGAAGCCGGCGTCGAAGGTCCCCGAAACGGGCACGGAGTTCGCCGTGACGTTGGCGGTGCTCTTGACGTTCAACGTGTAGCCCAGGACGTCACCCGACTGGTAGGGGCTGGCGATGACGTCGCGGGCCGGAGCCGTTCCGGTGATGGTGAGGCCCACCTGCGGAGCTGCCGGGACGGTGGCGGTGAACGTGAACTGCGAAACCCGGCCATCCGCCGTCGTGAACGCGGCGTTGAGGTTCTGCGGACCGCTGGCGTTCGCCGGTGCGGTCAGGTCCACGTTGACGGTCACCGAGGCACCGGGCGCGACGTCGGGCACGGGCACCGTGGTGGCGGTCCAGCCGGCGGGAGTGTAGACCGTGGCGTTGGCGCCGGAAAGCGTGGTGGCCTCCTGGTTGGTCACGGTGACCGCTACCTGCTTGGTGGCGCCGGCGGTGGTGGTGAGTGCCGGTACGGACAGCGGGGCGCAGGCGTAGTTCAGCCAGGCGTCGTCGAACTTCGCGAACTGGATGTTGTCCGTGTAGTTGCCTTCATACAGGACACCGAACTTGCCGTCCTCGAGCCGGGACACGGTGGAGTAAGCGGAGAAACCGGCGCGGATGGTGCGTACACCGGGCCAGGTGGCGCCGTCGTCGCAGGAGATACGGGCAGAGACGTTCTCGCGGCCGGTCTTGGAGTTGGAATTGGTGAAGATGAGCTTCTTGGCGTCCGCTGAGCCCTGAGCCGCGGCCGGGAACATGCGGGCGATGGAACCGTTGCTTGCCGGGTCCGGCAGTTCGGTGTCCTGGGTGACCGGACCATAGGTGGCGCCGCCGTCAGTGGAGATGGCCACCTTGCGGTAGCCCTGGTTGGCGTTGTCGCGCGAGTTCAGCAGTACGCGGCCGTCGGAAAGTTCCACGGTCTTGTTCTCGTCCATGCGGTCGCCCACGTTGGCGCCCTTGTGCCAGCTCACGCCGTGATCGTCCGAGTAGACGCTGTAGGCCTGGATCTTGTTGGTGCCGTCGGCCTGGCGCACATCGCCGGCGTACTGCTGGATCAGGCGGCCCTTGTACTGGCCGTACTTGAGCTGGATGCCCTCGCCGGAGGAGGCGAAGTTGGAGCGGATATCGCCGGCCACCGGGCTGGTCTTGCTGGTGCCCGGCTTGGTGACGTTAGTGATGAGCCTTGGCTGCGTCCACGTGACGCCGCCGTCGGAGGATTCGATCACGGCGGAGGAGATCACGCTGCGGTCGGCGTCGTCGTTGCCGAACTGGCTGCCGAAGAAGCCCTGGTCCTTGGAGTACACGAACAGCGCGAAGACCTTGCCGGCCTCGGCGTCGTAGATGTAGGACGGATCACTGTAACCGTATTTGGGGCCCGTGGCGTCGCCCACGTGGCCGGCGGCGATGACCTGAACGGGCCCCCAGGTCTGGCCGCCGTCGGTGCTGCGGCGCTGCACGATCGAGTTGGGGTTCGGAGCGTCCGCGGCGCTGCCGGGGCGGCCGTCCCACGAGGCGAGCACCACGTTGTTGCCCAGGTAGGTCAGGGCCGGAATTCGGTAGAAGAAGTTCGCCGCAGTCCGGTCGGCGCCGATGTTGGCCTCCGCGAACGAGCCGGGAGGAGCGCTGGGGTTGTTCGGGGGGATCGGTGCCGCCTGCGCGGCGATCCCGGATCCGGCCAGCAGCGCCAGCGCTACCAGCCCGGCTCCTGCGGTCCGGCCAATACTTCGGTGCCTGTTCCGCTTAGTAGAAATTCGCAAATCCATATCCTTTCAAGGCGCCGCGGGGCGGCGGATCGGGAGAATTCGGCCGTGAGGGCGGTCTCGGCATCCGATGGGATACCACCTGCCACATACGACGTCCTACGACCATAGTGTGTAGAACGTCACGTGGCTAGGAGTTTCCGGAAGTCGCTTGGGAGAGGCCCGGGACAGGGCGTTTGGGATTAGTACATTTTCAGCAGGGCAACCGGCGCAGGGGCACGTGCGGCGGGGCACAAAAACGGGCGCCCCCGTTCAGGGACGCCCGGTTGAGGTTTGGGCAAAGACTTGAAGCCTGGATAAAAAGACTTGAAGCCTGGATAAGGAGTGGGCGCCTACTGCCTGGGCGTCCGAACCACGTCACTGATCCACTGGCGGGTCTTTTCGTCCATGGGGCCGGCCACGCGCGTTTCCCGGGCAGCCCGGTCCGCCTTGATCTTCTGCATAACCATCCGGCCCAACCCGGCAAAAACGGCCACGGCCATCATCGGCAACAGCAGAGATTTCGATTTTTCAGCCATGCGGTAATCCTAGTGACGCTTGCTCCGCGAGGCCATAGCCGCCGTCGTCCTCTACCTCCCGAAAGCCCGCCCCGCCGCGATGACTGTGGCCGATCCCACCGAATACAGGGTGCGGCGCTCGGCCCGGTAGAATGGCCTAGCAAGCTCGCGGAGCGCCCGTCCACACTGTTCGAAAAAGAACGTCCCCAGCATCCCGGAACGGCGTAAGACGGCGTGACTCCGCTGCGCCCTTACCCAATGCTCACGCACAGGAGTTGCCGGATGCCCCGGATCGTTGTTGACGTCATGCCCAAGCCCGAGATTCTGGACCCGCAGGGGAAGGCCATCGTGGGTGCACTCCCCCGTCTGGGCTTCACCAGCTTTAGCTCTGTCCGCCAGGGCAAGCGCTTCGAACTGACGGTTGAGGGCGAGGTGACCGACGCAATCCTGGCCCAGGCCCGCGAAGCCGCCGAGACCCTGCTGTCCAACCCCGTGATCGAAGACGTCGTCAACGTCGAGGTCGTCGAGGCCTGAGATGACTGAACTTCCCTTGATCGGCGAGGCCATCGCCGTCGCCGCCAACGCTCCTGGTGCTCGCAGGCTCGCGGGGGCCCGGATCGGCGTCGTCACCTTCCCAGGCACCCTTGACGACCGCGACGCCGCCCGGGCAGTCCGGCTCGCCGGCGGCACCGCAGTGCCGCTCTGGCACGCAGACACCACCCTGGGTGACGTGGACGCCGTCGTGATTCCCGGCGGTTTCTCCTACGGCGACTACCTCCGCGCCGGCGCCATTGCCCGCTTCGCGCCGCTGATGTCCAAAATCATCGACGCCGCCAACTCCGATGCCAAGCTGCCCGTGCTGGGCATCTGCAACGGCTTCCAGATCCTTACCGAGTCGCACCTGCTGCCCGGCTCCATGATCAAGAACGACCACCTGAAGTTCATGTGCCGCGACCAGGTCCTGCGCGTGGAAAACAGCAACACCGCCTGGACCCTGGACTACGAGGCCGGCCAGGAAATCACGGTTCCGCTGAAGAACCAGGACGGCCAGTACATCGCCGACGAAAAGGTCCTGGACGCGCTCGAAGCTGAAGGACGCGTGGTGTTCCGCTACGTGGGCTTCAACCCCAACGGCTCCCGCCGCGACATCGCCGGCATCTCCAACGCCGCCGGCAACGTGGTGGGACTTATGCCCCACCCCGAGCACGCGGTGGAAGTTGGCTTCGGCCCCGAATCCCTGGACGGGATCGGCGGGTCCGACACCGACGGACTGGGTTTCTTCACCTCCGTACTGAACAAGATTGTGGGAGGCAACAAATGACCGAGATCAATTCGGTGGTCGAGCCTGTCGAGACCAAGAAGTTCAATATCGACACTGTCGAGAACGCTGCCAAAACGCCCGACACCGAACTGCCGTGGGCCGAACTGGGCCTGAAGCAGAACGAGTTCGATGAGGTAGTGAAGGTCCTGGGCCGCCGCCCCACCGGCGCCGAGCTGGCCATGTACTCCGTGATGTGGAGCGAGCACTGCTCCTACAAGTCCTCGAAGAACCACCTGCGCCAGTTCGGCGAAAAGGTGACCGACGAGATGAAGAAGGACATGCTGGTGGGCATCGGCGAAAACGCCGGCGTCACCAACCTGGGCGACGGCTGGGCCGTGACGTTCAAGATCGAGTCCCACAACTCGCCGTCGTTCGTGGAGCCCTACCAGGGTGCTGCCACCGGCATCGGCGGCATTGTCCGTGACATCATCTCCATGGGCGCCCGCCCGGTTGCCGTGATGGACCCGCTGCGTTTCGGCGCCATCGACCACCCGGACACCGCCCGCGTCATGCACGGTGCCGTTGCCGGCATCGGCGGCTACGGCAACTCGCTGGGCCTGCCGAACATCGGCGGCGAAATGGTCTTCGATTCTGTCTACCAGGGCAACCCGCTGGTTAACGCGCTGGCTGTCGGCGTGATGCGCCACGAGGACATCCGCCTCGCCAACGCGTCCGGCAAGGGCAACAAGGTGGTCCTGTTCGGTGCACGCACCGGCGGCGACGGCATCGGGGGCGCCTCGGTGCTGGCCTCCGAGTCCTTCGACGACACCAAGCCGTCCAAGCGCCCCGCCGTCCAGGTGGGCGACCCCTTCGCCGAGAAGGTCCTGATCGAGTGCTGCCTGGAGCTCTTCAAGGGTTCCCTCGTTGAGGGCATCCAGGACCTCGGCGCCGCTGGCATCTCCTGCGCCACGTCCGAGCTCGCCTCCAACGGCGACGGCGGCATGGAAGTCGAACTGACCTCCGTCCTGCTGCGCGACCCCACGCTGACCCCGGGCGAAATCCTGATGTCCGAGTCGCAGGAACGCATGATGGCCGTGGTCACCCCGGAGAACATCGCCGCCTTCGAAGCTGTCATGGACAAGTGGGCCGTGGAGTACTCCTGGCTCGGCGAGGTCACCGACACCGGCCGACTGATCATCACCTGGGACGGCGTAGTCATCGTGGACGTCGACCCGCGCACGGTGGCCCACGACGGTCCGGTCTACGACCGCCCGTACGCCCGCCCCGAGTGGCAGGACTCCGTCCAGGCCGATTCCTTCACCGGATCCGTCCAGGACGCCGGCCGCCCCTCCGCCCCCGCGGAACTGGCTGCCGCCGTAACCGAGCTCGTGGCCTCACCGAACATGTGCAGCAAGGACTGGATCACCAACCAGTACGACCGGTACGTCGGCGGCAACACCGCATTGGCGTTCCCGGACGACGCCGGCGTGGTCCGCGTGGACGAGGAAACCGGCCTGGGCGTTGCCCTGGCCACCGACGCCAACGGCCGCTACACCTACCTGGACCCGTACCACGGCGCACAGCTGGCGCTGGCCGAGGCCTACCGCAACGTGGCCACCTCCGGCGCCGTTCCGATGGCCGTCAGCGACTGCCTGAACTTCGGCTCCCCCGAGGACCCGGACGTCATGTGGCAGCTCGCGGAGGCCATCCGCGGCCTGTCCGATGCCTGCATGGTGCTGGGCATCCCGGTCACCGGCGGCAACGTCTCGCTGTACAACCAGACCGGCACCACACCCATCCACCCCTCCCCCGTGGTGGCAGTGCTGGGCAAGCTCGACGACGTCGCCCGCCGCACGCCGTCGGGCTGGCGTGAAGACGGCCAGGCCATCTACCTGCTGGGTACGACGGCGGCAGAACTGGACGGTTCCGAGTGGGCCAACATGCGCGGCCACCTTGGTGGACTGCCGCCCAAGGTTGACCTCGCCGCCGAACGCGAGCTGGGTGAAATCCTGATCAACGCATCCCGCGACGGCATGGTGGACTCCGCGCACGACCTCTCAGAGGGCGGCCTTGCGGCAGCCTTGGTGGAGTCCGCACTGCGCTATGGCGTGGGTGCCCGGATCGCCCTGCAGGATGTCCTGGACCGCGACGGCGTGGACCTGTTCACGGCACTGTTCTCCGAGTCCCAGGGCCGCGCGGTTGTCGGCGTACCCCGCTCGGAAGAGGTCCGGTTCAAGGACATGTGCACGGCCCGCGGCTTTGCCCACACCCGCATCGGCGTGGTGGACGCAGCCAGCGGCAACCTGGAGATCAACGGCGTGGACACCATGTCCCTGGCCGCCCTCCGCGAAGCCCACGAGGCGACCCTGCCGAAGTACTTCGGCTAGACCCCACCGCCGCCCTAGCCTCGCAAGCTCGGCAGGGAACCCTGGCGGCGTGGGCCCAGCCATCGATTGCTCCGTAAACGCCCTTTTGAACCCTCAAAAAGGCGGTTGCGGAGCAATCGATGCTTAACGGCCCATGCGCCACCCCGCCTGGACCAGGGCTGTGCGGATTTTGGAAATAGCTGGCTTCGCTTCGTTGACCATGTGCCGCTTGGAAATGCGGACTTCCCTCCACCCCAGCGTCCCGTACCTCTCCGAACGGGTGATGTCCCGGACGACCTGCCCTTCATCGCCGTGCTGTTCACCTTCGTACTCAATTCCGATCCGGTACTTGCGGTAGGACAGGTCCGGCTCATGATGGCGTATTCCGTCGTCGCCGATGATTGGCACGTTCAATTCCGGTTCCGGCAGCCCCGCCCTCACCATGGCCAGCCTCAACAGCGTCTCCTGCGACGAGTCAGATCCCACGCGGATGAGTTTGATGGCTTCCTTGGCCCTGCGCAGCCCGCGCTTTCCCTTGTGCCTGTCGATCATTCGCTGCAGATCAGCCAAGCTGCAAAGCGGCATGTCCCTGACTTCAAACGCCGCCCTCGGCACGCGCACACAGCTGTCCCCCATGGCCACAAGCTCGTCCACTGACAGCATTTCCGCCATGTCCAGCCAGGTCCGCTCCGGGGTAGTCACTGGAATCCCGTCAACTGTGGTGACCTCATCGCTGTAAAGCTTCATGCGGTGCACAATTACGTGCGGCCTGTTCAGGTGTGCCGAGCCCTTAGGCCTGATGACATGAAACATCTCTGGAGTCCCCTTCTGCTGACGTCGCGGCAGCAGAAGCATCTCCGCCGCGGTGAGGTGCGACGCGGCGCATCGCTCATTGACCTCGATGAAGGGCCGGACCCTGTCACCCAAGGGGAGTTCCGCCGTCGGGCTTTCCGACCGGATCCCCTTGCCGAGCCGATGCAGTGTCCGGTGTCGCAGCCGCTTGTGCGACACTCCGGCGCGCGCCGCCTCGACAACTGTGAACGGGCGGTCCTGCAGTTCCTCGGGCAGCGGGCGCGGGGTCTTCATGGATTCATCAGAGCAGAATACGGCGTGCGCTGCAGAAGTTATCCACAGCCCTCATCGATTGCTCCGTAGGCGCCGTTTTGGGTATTCAAAAGGGCGCCTACGGAGCAGTCGATGAGTCAGTCGTCGCTGCGGAGCTCCCGCTGCCTCGAGCTGAGCAGCTCAAATTCGGGCCGGGCGGCCACAAAGCGTTCGACGGCGGTGAGCACCTCCACGACGTGCGCCCGGTCTGCTGCCACCAGCCCGGCGCCCACCTGCGAGCGGCGGTACTGGTCGTGGTCCCCCACCTCCGCGACGGACACGTCGAAGCGGCGCTTGAGCTCGGCCAGCAGCGGCCTGATGACGGAGCGCTTCTCCTTCAGGCTCTGGACGTCGCCCAGGAGGATGTCGAATTCAATCCAGCCGATCCACATGCAGTAATCGTATCGACTGCTCCGTAACCGCCGTTTTGAGGGGTCAAAAGGGCGGTTACGGAGCAATCGATGGGGTCAGATGGTGAGTTCGCCCATCCGGTCCCAGCCGTCGCCGTCGAGCTGGCGGCTGATGATGCGCGGCGTCTCGGCCAGCGCCTGCGGCATGTCCGCCATGGCCTGCTTGAAGTGCGTGCTGTTGACGTGTTCCCCGGCGGCGTCGTCCTTGAAGGCTTCCACCAGGACAAACTCGTTGGGGTCATCCACACTGCGGGACCAGTCGAACCACAGGTTGCCGGGCTCCGCCCGTGTGGCTTGGGTAAACGCGTCAACGAGGCCCAGCCAGCGCTCGGACCACTCGGGTTTGACCTTGAATTTCACGACGATGAAGATCATGCGGTATTCCTTCCGTTGCGGGGGTGTGGGTTGTTCAGCCTGCGGCCAGGGCAAGGTCACAGGCCTTGATGGCCTCACGTGCGGCCTGCTGCTGCGCCGGGGTTCCTGCCCGTTCGGCCCACTGTTCGGCCAGCTGGAACTCCACCAGAGCCTCTGTGAACCGGCCGGCGCCGTGGAAAGTCCAGCCGAGGTTGTTGTGTAGCGCCACCATCCAGCGCCGTGTGTACGGATCGTGGGCGGTGGACGCGTATTCGAGGGCGCTCCGGGTCCACAGTTCAGCGTGGGCGGAGTCTGCCAGGGCCAGCATGTGCAGCGCGTCGACGGCGAGGAACTCCTCGCCGAGGTGGTCGCCGAGCTCGGCTGCCTGTTCGAACAGGGGTACGGCCATGGCGGCGTGGCCGCTGGAGTTCAGGACGCGTCCGCGTTCCAGCAGGATCCGCACGCCGACGGTGGGTTCTTCCTCGCCGTCCACGGAGTCCAGCAAGGCATCCGCCTCCTCGTAGCGGCCCTGCAAGCCAATGGCCCGGCCAAGCTGCGTGGCGAGTTCGGCCTTTTCGTAGGTGTCGTAGGTCGGGTCAGCAAGGGCGTCCCGGAAGCGCTGTTCGGACAGCTCGGGATCCCCAAAGTTCCATAGGCGGTCAAGGGTCGATTGGTCCAGCATGTACCTTCTCCTGATCAGCTTTCACCTGCGGCGAGTTGGCGTGCCCCTCCAACGTATCGCGAAGTGATGTGCCGTTGCGCCGCCCGGGCCAGCAGGCCTCCCGCCTGGTAGAACCAGTTCGCGTGCCTGCTGAAGGCGGTGATCTTCAGGAACACCCGCCCGTCAGCGCCGATCTCAACTTCGAAGGCTTCTTCGCCGCGTTCAGGATGGCCGGGCAGCGTGCCGTAGCCGAAGCCCGCTGACTGGGGGCCGTCTCCCGGCACCGGCCGCCGCACCCAGACCACCTCGCACGGGGCATTAATACGGAAAGGCCCGACGCCGAACCCGCTCACCACGCGCGCGCCGGGGATCACGACGTCGGACTCGGTCCGGACGCGCAGTCCGGACCGACGCTGCAGTTCCCAGGTAAGGATTGCGTTCGCCACCCGGCGGTAGACCGCCGGTCCATCGCCAAGGTACTCCCGCGATACGAGGCAGGGGTAGCCTTCCGGCGCCCGGCCGTGCTCGGTGGAGCCGATGCCCGGGTAGTTGAGGCCGCCGGCAGCCAGGCGCTTCCCGGTCAACGGGGCCCGCCCGAAGAACCGGACAGCCGCGCCCATCCCAGCTGCTCCTGTTGCTTGCGGCTCAGGGAGGCCACCACCAGGTCGTAGGAATCCTCCACCATGTCCCGGACCATGGCATCGGGCAGGTTTCCGTCCAGCCGCACGCCGTTCCAATGGGTCTTGTTCATGTGCCACGCGCCGGTGATTTCCGGGTGGGCGGCCCGCAGCTGCTCAGCCAGGGCGGGTTCACATTTCAGGCTCACGGACCAGTCGTCGGGGTTCATGGCGGACGCCGCAAACATCTTGGCTTCATGCCGCGCGCCACCTGCCACGGCAGCCCGGACCTTAAACACGGAGGTCTCCGGACCGAAGGGAAAATCCTCGAAGGCACCGGGAAATGACAGGCATATTGCCTTGAGTTGGGCTGCGTCCATGGACCGAGCCTACAAAGCCCTTCCCGGCGGTGCTAGTCTGCGAAGATGTCACCCGATCAGGCAACCATCCCCGTTCTGGACATGAGCGCCGCACGCCAGCCGTACGGCTCCTTCAGCCCCGAATTCATCGACCAGCTGCGGGACGCCGCCCACAACGTGGGCTTCTTCCAAATCACCGGTTACGGCGCCGCCCCCGGCCAGGCCGAGGAGCTGCTGGCCCTCATCAAACGCTTCTTCGACCTGCCCCTCGAGGAGCGGATGAAGCTGGACAACAGGATTTCCCCGCACTTCCGCGGCTACACCCGGATGGGCACCGAAGTCACGCAGGGACGGGCCGACGCCCGCGAGCAGATCGACTACTCGCCGGAACGCGAACCCGTCCACAATTACCCGGCCGACCAGCCGTACTGGCTCCTCCAGGGGCCCAACATGTGGCCCGATGAGGCGTTGCCGGAGCTCAAGCCGGCGGCCATGGCCTGGGCCGACCTGATGTCCAGTGTGGGCATGGAGCTGCTGCGGGGCATCTCGGTTTCCCTGGGACTGCCGGAGGACCACTTCGACGAGCCCTTCGGCAACGAACCCGCGTGGATGGGCAAGCTGGTGCATTACGTCGGCGGTGTGGTGGAGACGGCCGGGAACCAGGGCGTGGGCTCCCACGCTGACTACGGATTTGTCACCCTCCTCCTCCAGGACGAGGTGGGCGGCCTCGAAGTGCTGCCGCCCGGGACAACTGAATGGGCGCCGGTTGAGCCTGTTCCCGGGGCACTCGTGGTGAACCTGGGCGAAATGCTGGAGGTGGCCACGGAAGGCTTCCTTGCCGCCACGATCCACCGGGTCAAGGCGCCGCCACCGGGCGTGGACCGCTACTCAGTCCCGTTCTTCTGGTCGCCGCGGCTGGATGCCGTCATTGATCCGGTGCCCCTGCCTCCCGAGCTCAAAGCCCAGGCACGTGGCATCTCGGACGATCCGTCCAACCCGATGCTCGCGTCCTTTGGCCTGAACATGCTCAAGGGCCGCATGCGCGCGCACCCCGATGTGACCGAACGCCACTACCCGGAACTCATGCAGCGCTGATCAGAGGTTGTACTTCCACGCCTGCTGGGCGGGGCAAACGTCCATCACCACGTCCAGGCCGGCGGCCTTGGCACGGTCCACAGCCGCTTCGTCGATAACACCCAGCTGCAGCCACACGGCTTTGGCGCCCACGGCAATTGCCTGGTCCACCACCGCCCCGACCTTCTGCGAGTTCACAAAGCAGTCGACGACGTCGAGGGGTTGCTTTTCAGGGGGAATTTCACCCAGGGTACGGTACCCGGTTTCGCCGTGGACGGCATCGCCGGGAAGGTTGACGGGGATGATCTCCATCCCGAGCCGGTCGCGGATAAACAGCGAGGTGTCGTAGGCTGCGCGCCACTCGTTGGTGGTCAGGCCCACGATAGCCCACCGCCCTTTGTTTCGCATCAGGCGCTCAATAACGGCAGGATCGTTGACGTGGACCATGATGCAAGCGTACATCGCCCCCTGAGCGGCCCTGATCGAATATTTGACTGACGGGCAGGCGTCAACGCCGTGCGTGGGCGAATATTACGTCCCACAGAGCATGATTTGGCGCAGGGCGTGCGGTTCGGCTGTGGTGAAGGGTGGCCGCACGGCCGGGCAGAAGTTCATCGAATCCCTGCAGCTGGCCTCGCACCTGGCCAATGTGGGCGATTCCCGCACCCTGGTGATCCACCCGGGTTCCACCACGCACCAGCAGCTGAGCCCGGTCCAGCTGGAGTCCGCGGGCGTCCCCGAGGACCTGGTCCGCATTTCCGTGGGCCTGGAGGACATCGACGACATCCTGTGGGACCTGGACCAGGCACTGGACGCTGCCTCGGTTTCGACGGGCTCAACCACCGAGGCGGGCTCAACCACCGAAGCGGATTCCTGCATTGTTAGAGCGAACGTATGAGCACCGGCGGACGTATCTGGACCGGACCTTCCGCTCCGGAGCGCCTGAACCTGCTGCGCGCAGCCACCTCGATTGCGATCGTGGGCGCCTCGGACAAGCCGACCCGGGCCAGCTATTTCGTGGCAACCTACCTGCAATCGTCCACGCGGTACAAGGTGTACTTCGTAAACCCCGTGGTCAAGGAGATCCTTGGTGAACCGACCTACGCCTCACTGGCCGATCTTCCCGAAAGCCCGGACATCGTGGATGTGTTCCGCAAGCACGACGACCTCCCGGGCGTCCTGGACGAAGCCGTCGCGGCCGGCGCCAAAACCCTCTGGCTGCAGCTCGGCTCCTGGCATGAGGACGTGGCCGCGGGCGCGGAAGCCGCCGGGCTCAACGTGGTGATGGACCGCTGCGTGAAGATCGAGCATGCCCGGTTCCACGGCGGGCTGCACCTGGCCGGCTTCGACACCGGCGTGATCCCCTCCAAGCGGCAGCTGCTTTCCTGACGGAGATGCTCTTCCTGACGGATGGTGCTTCCTGAAGCAAACCTGATCAGCGGGTGAACTTCTTCAGCCAGATTGAACCGGGTCCGGCATTGCCGGCCCCGGTTTTTTCTGTCAGTGCCGGGGGGACGATGGCTGCCGTCAGGGACTCCCCCGCCGCTGTTCCGGCTTCGGCCAGGGTACCGGCAACCAGCTTTCCGGCCTTGTCGAGTTCGGCAGCGGCGTCACGGGTGACGCCCGCAGCGTTCCCCGGCGCGCCGCCGTCGTCCGCCTTTGACGTGCCGGACGGCGTACCGGTTCCGCGGCCGGCCGGCTCCGCGCCCCGGTTCTGGCCTGCGTCTTCCAGACCGTTCGCCGGCGGGGCAGTTTCCCGTTCAACAGTTTGGGGCTGTGCCGGCGCTGGATTGTCGTTGGTTGCAGGATCCGCGGGCACCTGCACCTCCGCCGGATCTGCGGCGGTCCCGCTGGCGGCGGGAGTCCCTGCGATGGACCAGCCGGGAGCCCAGTCCTGCAACAACTTCTGGATGGAACTGCTGGCCTGCGCGTCCGGAGCGGTGCCGGTGGCGGCCACCCCGGTGACGCCCAGCCCCATCCCCGCGATGACGGCAAGGCCCACAACAGTGGTCCTGTGCTTCCGGAGGAGCCGGTGCCGGGCGAGCTGGTGGGTCTGGCCAGACAGGAGTGCGGCCAGTTCGGGGCCGGGTTCGGGGACCGGCAGGGAGGCGAGGGAGCCCAGCGCGAGCAGGGTTTCGCGGAGGCCGGCGGAATCGTCCACACCGGCGTCAAGGAGCATTTCATCAATGGTCCGGATCAGGGAGCTGGCATTGGAGGTCATGGCGCCACGTACTCCTTCACTGCGGACTGCTCGCGCAGCCGGATCAATGCACGGCGCTGGAGCTGTTTGACGGCGCCGGCACTCTTGCCCATCACAGCGGCCACCTGGTCCACCGTGAGGCCCGCGACGAGGCGTAACGACACCACTTCCCGCTGTTCATCCGGCAATTCGTTGAGGAGATCGGCCACTTCCTGCGGCGAGATCCGGTGCAGCACTTCAGTCTCGGCCGAGGACTCCTCGCGTCCGTCGAGGTCGGGTTCGAACGGGAGCTTACTGGGGGTGCGCTGCTGTCTCCGGTGATCGTCCACCATCCTGGCGTGCGCCACGGAGAAGACAAACGTGCGCAGCCCGGCCACGCCGCCGGTAACCTTCTGCAGCCGTGGCAGGACGGCGATGAAGACTTCCTGCATAACCGCCTCCGGATCTTCTACCCCGCGGGCTGTGAGGTAGCCCAGGACCTGTGGCGCGTACGTTCGGTACACGATACTGAAGAGCTCCGGATCGCGGGCGCGCGCACGCAGAACGTCGTCTGTCAGTGCATCGGTCACGGACACAGGGCCTTCGGTGGAGGGGACTGGGCTTGCTCAGCTTGGGGCCCGCACATCGCACGCGGAATGCCCTCGCCAGCCAACTTTACCCTTCAGTAACAAAAGAGCCGGCCTGGAACATGATGGGGGACAAGTTCCAGACCGGCGCTTCATAGGGGTAATCGCTCTTGGCACCGCAGGGGTTACGCCGTCGGACAAAAAACTTTCCGGGAGCGTAACGTCGGGCAGGGCTGGCTACGTCTAGCGCGTTCGGGCCCAGCCCAGCTCAGGCCCAGCGCGCCTCAAATCCTGCGCGGGGCGGCCACCCCCAGGCGCGGTGCCTTGGCCATAACAAAAGTGTGCGCCCTGGTGGCGGGGACGCGTTGGTCCCCGCAGTTCGGCTGGAGTTGGGCGGGGACCACCACGGACGTGGGGGCGGGGGCGGTCGGCGAAACTTTGGCGGCGGGGCAGAGATCGGTGACCAGCCCTGTCCCGGCGCATTCGCGGACGGCGGCGATACCGGCAACCACGGCGGCTTTGTTCTCAAAAGCCCCCGACACAGCCATCACCGTGCCATCCGGCGCCGTGAGGCGGAACCTGAATTGTGAATCCGAATCCAAGAAAACTTCAAACTTCCCGGCCATGATAAATCCTTCCGGTCTGGGGTCCCGTCCGGGCAGCATCTTCGCCTCGGGCGGTCCCGGAGCATCGCTGCATCCGGCACCTGCGGGTCTGGTCGAATGATCAACTGATCAGTTCAGGGTGTGCTTAAGAGTCTGTCCGGCCCGTCTACAGCCTCACAAGACCGGTTGCGTTAAGCCTGTGTAAATTCCCCCAAGTGACTGGCAGTTAACGTCGCGACAGCCTATTTTGAGGACGTTAACTGCGAGTCACTTGGGCCAGCAGACGACAAAGGCGGGCCACCCTTCCAGGTGACCCGCCGTCGTCGTGCGTTTACAGGCTGCTAGTCGTTGATCAGATCGTGGACCACGATGGTCTGGTCGCGGTCCGGGCCGACGCCGATCGCGGAGAAGCGCGTGCCGGAGAGCTTTTCGAGGGCCAGTACGTAGTTGCGGGCGTTCTCGGGGAGATCCTCCAGGGTGCGGGCACCGGTGATGTCCTCGGTCCAGCCATCGAAGTACTCAAAGATGGGCACTGCGTGGTGGAACTCTGTCTGCGTCATGGGCATTTCGTCGTGCCGCACACCGTCGACGTCGTAGGCAACGCAGACCGGGATCTGCTCGATGCCGGTGAGGACGTCCAGCTTGGTGACGAAGTAGTCCGTGAAGCCGTTCACGCGGGAAGCGTGGCGTGCCAGGACGGCGTCGTACCAGCCGCAGCGGCGCGGGCGGCCGGTGTTTACGCCGAACTCGCCACCGGTCTTCTGCAGGTACATGCCCATCTCGTCGAACAGTTCGGTGGGGAACGGTCCGGCGCCAACACGGGTGGTGTAGGCCTTGATGATGCCGATGGAGCGGGAGATCCTAGTGGGGCCGATGCCCGAGCCAACGGACGCGCCGCCGGCGGTCGGGTTGGAGGAGGTCACGAACGGGTACGTGCCGTGGTCCACGTCCAGGAACGTGGCCTGGCCGCCTTCCATAAGCACAACCTTGCCCTCGTCCAGGGCGTTGTTGAGGACCAGCGTGCTGTCGATGACCAGCGGTCGCAGGCGCTCGGCGAAAGCCAGGAAGTAGTCCACGATCTCGTCCACCACAATGTCGCGGCGGTTGTAGACCTTGACCAGGAGTTCGTTCTTCTGGCGCAGGGATCCTTCCACCTTCTGGCGGAGGATGGACTCGTCGAAGACGTCCTGGACGCGGATGCCCAGGCGGGCCACCTTGTCCATGTAGGCCGGGCCGATGCCGCGGCCGGTGGTGCCGATGGCGCGGCTGCCGAGGAAACGCTCGGTGACCTTGTCCAGGACCTGGTGGTAGGGCGCCACGAGGTGCGCGTTGGCGGAGATGCGCAGCTTGGACGTGTCCGCGCCACGGGCCTGCAGGCCTTCGATCTCCTGGAACAGGGCCTCGAGGTTCACCACACAGCCGTTGCCGATGATCGGAATCGCGTTGGGGCTCAAGATGCCGGCCGGAAGGAGTTTGAGCTCATACTTCTCACCGCCTACGACGACGGTGTGCCCGGCATTGTTGCCGCCGTTGGGCTTTACGACGTAGTCAACGCGGCCGCCCAGAAGATCGGTGGCCTTGCCTTTTCCTTCGTCGCCCCACTGGGCTCCTACGATCACGATTGCTGGCATGGGATCCTCCCCCATTCGTTCGGGCCGCACAGGTCCGTCCACCGAAATGGCAGGCCTGCGTAGCGCCGTTCATGAGAATGCCCCGAAGGCCATAGCCTGGCCGGACCGCTACGGCGGCCAGCCACGCAAGAGTCCGGGGCTCTTACCACCCAAGTTTAGCCGATCACGGACTTTGCCCACTCAATGGGGTGCCCGTGGCCCTTCGCGCACGGCAAAGGACCACGGGCAGACTTGCCACGATCTACTACTCGTCGTCAGCTTCCTCGCCGGGACGGGACGTCTGGGTGTCCAGGCTGTCCCAGAACGACGTATCGGCGTCGGCAATCGAACCGTCAGCGATGGCCGCCGCAGTGGCCGTCAGCGTGGTCACTGTCTGCTGGATCAGGTAACCGTTGCTGCGGAGCCCGAGGGCGTAGCCGTCCAGATAGTGATCCGACATGCCACGCATTTCGAAGAGCAGGGTGGCAATCCCGTACTCCACTGCGATGCCGTTGCGGCTGATGGTCTCGGCGCTGCCGCCCACGTACTTGCCCAGGTGGCCCCAGCCGGTGGAGTCGACGTTGTTGAAGACCACGGCGCCCAACTGCTTGGACATTTCCACAACAGCCGGATCGGCATTGGGCGTGGTGGGGTACAGGATGGACCCGGAGACCAGCTTTCCGTCGCGTTCACTCCGGGTGCCCTGGTGGTGCAGGTCGATCATGTAGTCAATGTTGTACTTGCGCATAACGTTGGTGTGGAGCGCCTGGGTTTCGGGCTGGATTTTGGCGACGTGGTCGCGGTTCAGGTCCACCTCCGCGGCGTTGTACCGCGTCATGTGGCGGTCGCCCTTGGCCAGGTAGTCATCCAGCGGGAAGTTCACATCTCCCATCGCGCCGTCGGCGTTGAGCATGGGAACGATGAGGATGTTCACTCCGTCCAGGATGTCCCCCGATTTCCCGGTCCCCAGGTGTTTCACGAATGCCATGGCACCCTCGGTGGTCAGCTGCTCATTTCCGTGCTGCTGGGTCAGGTACAGGATGGTGGGCTTGGCCGGGTCCGAAATGTACTTCACCAGGTGGATGTCCCGGCCCTTGACAGTCTGGCCGATCACCTCCAGTTCCATGGCTGGCTGGCGGGTGTCCTGATCCTTCAGGAAGGAGACCAACTCGTCATAGGTTGCCAGTTTCGAGGTGGTGATTTGGCCATTGCCGTCATAGTTGGGGCCTTCGCCCACGGCATGGGCCAACGGTGCCGGCGCGGCGAGTGCCGCCAGAACCAGGGCTCCGGATACGGCCGCGGTCCTTATAGTTGCCAGGGCTTTGTTCACGGTACGTTACCTCTTTCGACTGCATGGAGGGTGCGACCAGCCGCAACGTCCTTATTGCGGGCTGTCACAGAAGCCAATCAAGCTAAACGAAAGCTGTCAATTAACTTGACAAAGACCGATCGCCCTGTGCCGTCCATCACGGGAGGTTAGGGCCGGGCCCCGCATTTCGCGGGGCTTGCTAAACTGATAGTGATCGACCAGGAATCGGTCCACACCACATTTCAAACCACGCCGGACGGGCGCGCCCATCACGCGCCCATTTTCCGGATTGGCAGCATCGCCGAGCCCCGCAGGAGACATTGCACTATATGACAGCCCTGGCCCCAGAATCCCTCCGTGAACAGCTCCTGAGCCGCCGCTACGAGCCCAACGTTGCCGCCGTGAACGAGCTGTGCGATTCCCTGCAGAGCGTCAAGCCCCACACCGAAGTCCCGTACGTCGACCCCATGCACGACGTGGACGAGTGCCGCATCATCAGCCTCTACTCCAACATCGGTGAGGCTGACCCGTCCGGTTTCATCACCGCCGGCGACGAAGAAGCCGCCACCCGCATGCTCGGCATCCAGTGGAAGCTGGGCCTGCGCCCCGAGTTCGTGATGCCCTGGAACGTACACCCGTGGCACACCCCCGGCGAGGTCAACGGCAAGTTCACGCCGGACCAGATTTCCGCCGGCCTCAAGCCGCTCCTGAAGTTCCTCGCCGTGGTTCCCCGCGCCTCGGTGATCGTGGCCCACGGCACCGAAGCCAACCGCCTGGCCAACCTGCTGCTGAAGACCGAAGTTCCGCTGCTCTGGCGCCGCGGGCTGAAGACCTACAAGGTCCGCTCCCTCAGCGGCCGCGCGTTCGCCGGGACGCCCGCGCGGCAGGAACAGTACCTCGAGGAAATGCGCGTCGTCTACACCGACGCCATGGCCCGCACGGGGCTCGCGAAGGTCTAGCCAACCACCGGAGATAACGACGGCGGGCGGTCACCTTTTCTTCTAAAGGTGACCGCCCGCCGTCGTACTTCCTTAAGTACTTGTGCTGACTTCTCAGCCCGCGGTAAGCAGGTCCTTGAGTTCGTCCTGGATCAGCGAAGCGCCGGTGGGACCGAGGCCCAGGAACCAGGTGTCATCGCTGACGGCCTTGGCGTGGCCGGACTTGACGGCCTCGAGGCGGGGCCAGACGGCGCCCTCAACAACAGAGGTTTCCCCGGTGGCGGAGGGCTCGCCGTAGCTGCTGTAGAAGATCCAGTCGGCATCGGCGTCGCCGATGTTCTCGGCGGAGATCTCCGCGGCCAGCTCGTCAATGTCCTGGTTCTCCGGCCGGGCGATGCCGGCGTCCTTCAGGATCACGCCGATGAGCGACTTGTTGGCGTAGAGGCGGATCTTGCCCGGCAAGAAGCGGACCAAGGAAACCTTCTGGTCGTCCGGGACTGCAGCCTTCAGTTCGTCGGCCTTGGCCTGGTAGGCGTTGAGGGCGGCAACCGCCCTGGTCTCCTCGCCCAGTGCCTCGCCGGCCAGCAGGAAGTTTTCCTTCCACGGAAAGCCCGGGCGGATGCTGAAGACGGTGGGAGCAATCTGGGAAAGCTGCGGGTAGAGCCTGTCCGCGCGCAGCTTGCTGCCGATGATGAGATCCGGCTTCAGTGCGGCGATCGCCTCGAGGTTCAGGTCCTGGATAGTGCCCACAGTTTCCACGCCGGCCACCTTGTCAGCCAGGTAGCCGGGGACCGCGTTGGCACCTTCCGTGGTGGGCAT
>NZ_JAKFFD010000034.1:0-50103 GCF_036675385.1 Pseudarthrobacter sp.
TCCGCACCGGTAAAGGAGGCGGCCGAGGCTGAGCCTGCGACGGACGCCGCACCGGAGCCTAAGGCGCCGGTCCGCCGCACCCGCGCACGTAAGAAGGTCGAGACCGCCGAACCGTTGCCGGCCTTCGCTGCTGAGGTTCTGGAGGCACCTGCCGCCGTTGTTACCGAGACCGTCGTAGAGCCCGCCGTCGAACCCGAGGCCGGAGCCGCAGCCCCCGAGGCTGCAGCGGAGACCAAGCCTGTCCGCCGCCGCCGCGTGGCCACGCGCAAAACCTCTGCCCCCGACATCACACCCGCGGCCGTGGAACAGGCAGCTCCAGAGCAGGCAGCCCCTGCAACTGCAGCAACGCCGGCCCCGGAAGCAGAGGAAGTCGCCGCTGCGGAGGCCGCCGAGCCCGCAGCAGCCGCCGTCGCCCCCGTCAATGCTGCCGCCGTTGCCCCGGTCAACGCTGCCGCCGCGCCGCTTGAAGAGCCGGCTGCTGCTGAGACTGCCAGCCCGTTCAGTTCACTCTTCCTTGAGCCGGCGTCCACCACATCGGTGCTTTTCCAGGCCCCCGACCTCAGCACCGTGGTCCGCCCCGCGCCGGTTGCTGCCGCGGTTGAAGAGCCGGAAGAGGACGACGCCGAAGACGGCGAAGCGGACGACGCCAACGGCCGCCGCAGGCGCCGCAGCCGTGGCCGCCGTGGCCGCAGCCGCACAGGCGAAAGCGATGCTGACGGGGAAACCGAAGGCGCAGCCGAAGAAACCGATGAGGAGTCCGCCGGGCAGGCCGATGAGGGCGTGACGTCCCGCCGCCGCCGCCGCCGCCGCCGTGGCGACCAGGATCTGGAACTGACCGGAGGCGAAGGCGACGACCCGCCCAACACGGTGACCCGTGTCCGCGCGCCGCGCGCCGCGACCGAAGCGCCGGTCAACAACCGCGTCACCTCAGTCAAGGGTTCCACGCGCCTCGAAGCCAAGAAGCAGCGCCGCCGCGAATCCCGCGACACGGGCCGCCGCCGCACGGTCATCACCGAGGCCGAGTTCCTGGCCCGCCGCGAATCAGTTGACCGGCAGATGATCGTCCGCCAGCGCGACGACAGAATCCAGATCGGCGTCCTCGAAGACGGCGTCCTGGCCGAGCACTTTGTTTCCAAGACCCAGCAGGACTCCCTGATCGGCAACGTCTACCTCGGCAAGGTGCAGAACGTCCTGCCGTCCATGGAAGCGGCGTTTGTTGACATCGGACGCGGCCGCAACGCCGTCCTGTACGCCGGTGAAGTGAACTGGGAGGCAGTTAACCTCGAAGGCAAGCAGCGCCGGATCGAAAACGCGCTCAAGTCCGGCGACACCGTCCTGGTCCAGGTCACCAAGGATCCCGTGGGCCACAAGGGTGCACGCCTGACCAGCCAGATCTCGCTGCCCGGCCGCTACCTGGTCTATGTGCCCGGCGGCTCCATGACCGGAATCTCCCGCAAACTGCCCGACGTCGAGCGAAACCGCCTCAAGCGCATCCTCAAGGACCGCCTCCCGGAGCACGCCGGCGTCATCGTCCGCACCGCTGCCGAAGGCGCCTCGGAAGAGGAGCTCACGCACGACATCAACCGGCTGCGCGCGCAGTGGGAGGGCATCGAAAGCCAGTCCACGTCCACCAAGATCCTCGCGCCGGAGCTGCTCTACGGCGAACCTGACCTCACCATCAAGGTGGTCCGTGATGTCTTCAACGAGGACTTCTCCAAGCTGATCGTCTCCGGTGAAGAGGCCTGGGACACCATCGAGGCCTACGTCACCTACGTGGCCCCGGACCTCGTGGGCCGCCTGGAAAAGTGGACCAAGGACCAGGACATCTTCGCTGCGTGGCGGATCGATGAGCAGATCCACAAGGCCCTGGAACGCAAGGTCTTCCTGCCTTCGGGCGGCTCGCTGGTCATTGACCGCACCGAAGCCATGACCGTGGTGGACGTCAATACCGGCAAGTTCACCGGCAGCGGCGGCAACCTCGAGGAAACCGTCACCAAGAACAACCTCGAGGCAGCTGAAGAAGTGGTCCGGCAGCTCCGGCTCCGCGACATCGGCGGCATCATCGTCATCGACTTCATCGATATGGTCCTCGAATCCAACCGCGACCTTGTCCTGCGCCGCATGGTGGAATGCCTGGGCCGCGACCGGACCAAGCACCAGGTGGCCGAAGTGACCTCGCTGGGCCTCGTGCAGATGACGCGCAAGCGCATGGGCACCGGGCTCCTGGAAGTCTTCGGCGAGCAGTGTGAAACCTGTGCAGGCCGCGGAATTGTCACCCACGACGACCCCGTGGAACACCGCCGCGCCAACACGGTAGCCGCGGAGCACCACGTGCAGCGGGTAGACAGCCGCCCGGAAGCCCAGCGCACTGACAGCGTGCGGACTGACAGCCAGCGCCCGGACAGCCAGCCGGGTGGCCGCACTGACCGGAAGCGCCGCCGCGGACGGGGTGGCCAGCCGCTGGAAACAGCACCGGCAGCTCCGGTGCAGATCCACACGGTCCACCCGGAAGCCAGCGATGCCGAGCGCCATGCGAAGGCGGAGGCCACGCGGGCAGCGCTTGCGAACATTGCGGCCGCAGCCCACGCTGCGCATCTGCATGACGACGAGGTGGCTCACGCATCAGCTGCCGCGGGCCGGCAGCCTGCGGCTCAGGTGCCGGCTCCGGTTGGGCAGTCCGAAACGGACTCCAACGGCCGCCCGGCCGCAGTGCTGACATTCGGCGGCGAGCAGGTGGTGCTTCCGTTCGTTGCGCACCACGATGACCAGCCGCACGCACCTGCCCTGACACTTGACCGCCTCGCGGAGGCCTTCGCCCACCTTGGTGAGCCGGCTCCTGTAGCGGAAAGCACGCCGCCGGCAGTTCATGCAACTGAAAGCCGGGCGGCCGAACCTGCCCGCCAGCAGCAGCCAGCCGCGGCGGAGAGGGATTACTCCGACCACACCGAGGAGCCCCGCGCCCGCCGTCCCCGGCGGAACCGGAGTGCCAGCCGTGCCCAGGGCGCAGCCAACGCCACGTCCGTAGAGCATCACGAAGCCGTTCCGGCGGCTGCCGCCGGACACACCCACGCCGCCAAGGCACCGGAGCCCGTCAAGGCTCCTGTGGCCGACAAGCCGGTTGCCGCCAACGCGCCCATCATCCTGGGCGTAGGGGTTCCGGCCTCGGAGCTCTGACCAAGCAGCAGGGCAAGCCAAACAACGGCGCCCGGACGCAGCCTGTGAATCACAGGCTGCGTCCGGGCGTCCGGCGTTAAGTCGCGAGGAACGCTAGGCTGGTGACTGACACGGGGTGCCGCGCAGAGAGCCGGCTGAGATCCACACCCGTTGAACCTGTCCGGTTAGCACCGGCGAAGGGATGTCTCCTTTGGCTTCAACTTCTGTCCTTCCTCCTGCAACACCCGCGGCGACCCTGCCGGAGACCCCAGCAACCCGGGCTGAGGTCCAGCCCGGACCAGGCCGATCTTCTGCGGTCCGGGTGCTGCGTGACGTCCCGCGGGTGCTGTCCATTGCCGGATCGGACCCTTCAGGGGGCGCGGGCGTCCAGGCCGACCTCAAAAGCATTGCAGCCCTTGGCGGCTACGGCATGGCGGCGATCACCGCGCTGACGGTCCAAAACACCCAGGGGGTCCAGGCGGTTCACGTCCCGCCGGCGTCCTTCCTGGGCCAGCAGCTCGATGCCATCAGCGATGACATCACCATCGACGCGGTCAAGATCGGCATGCTGGGCGACGCTGCGGTGATAGGCGTGGTCCGCGACTGGCTGGAAAAGGTGCGTCCCGCCGTCGTCGTTCTTGATCCGGTGATGGTGGCCACGAGCGGCGACCGGCTGCTGCAGGAGTCTGCCGAGGCGGCCCTGCGGGAGCTGCTCACGCTCGCGGACCTGATCACCCCCAACCTGGCGGAACTGGCCATCCTGGTGGGGGAGCCGCAGGCGAGGCAATGGCACGACGCGCTCGGGCAGGGGCAGCGGTTGTCCGCCGCGACCGGTGCCACCGTCCTGGTCAAGGGCGGCCATCTCGACGGCGGTGCGTGCCCGGATGCCCTGGTCAACGCTGCCGGGCTGCTCGCCCGGGAGGTGGTGGAAGTGAGCGGGGACAGGATCCCCACGCGCAACAGCCATGGCACCGGCTGCTCGCTGTCAGCGGCCATGGCCACGGCTCAGGCGCGGCTGGGGGATTGGGAAGCCTCATTGCGGAAAGTGAAGCCCTGGCTGGTGGGCGCGCTGCAGGCCGCTGACCAACTTGAGGTGGGCGCGGGCAACGGCCCCATCAACCACTTCCACCACATGCAACAGGTTCCGGCAGCCGGCGAATTCGCAGAGACGCTGCGGCGGGCGTCGGAGCCGGATCTTGCAGCCATCTACGGGCTGGATTTCATCCGCGACCTGGCGGCCGGCACATTGGCTGAGGAACAGTTCGCCTATTACCTCGCCCAGGACGCCATCTACCTCAACGGCTATTCGCGGGTTCTTGCCCGGGCCAGCGCGCTGGCGCCCACGGAAGCCGCCCAGTTGTTCTGGGCAAAGTCGGCCCAGCAATGCCTTGAGGTCGAGTCCGAACTGCACCGCACGTGGCTAAGCACCAGGACAGTGGACTCCGTCCTCGGACCTGTCACCAAGTCCTACGTGGACCACCTGCTGGCGGCCTCTGCCTCCGGCAGCTACGCGGTCCTCGTGGCGGCGGTACTGCCGTGCTTCTGGCTGTATGCCGAAGTGGGACAGACTCTCCACGCGGAGTTCCTGGCTGCGGGTGCACCGGCAGCACATCCTTATGCCGACTGGCTGCGGGCCTATGCTGACGAGGATTTCGCCCAGGCCACGCGTGACGCCATCGCCTTGGCTGACGACGCCGGCCGGAGTGCTTCCGCGGATGAACGGGCGGCGATGCTGGTGGCTTTCAGGCAGTCGTGCCGGTTCGAGGTGGATTTCTTCGACGCGCCGCGAATTCATTCCTGACCGGCTGGGGCCCGTGCGGCCTGTACGATAGTCAGGCACGGTTTTGGATTGTCAGTGCAGTACCTGCTTGTGGGTCCTATCACAGACAACCTGCCGTAACCAGCCTCATTTGCGGCCGAAGGCAAAATTAGCGTATTCTAGATCTTCGGTGCTTACGCCAACACTTGGGTTACGACCCCACGGCGTTGAGGCACAGCGAGAACCCAGCCAATTATGGAACAGGGTTCAGCACGCAAATTTAGTAATAAACGTCGAGAGAAGTGAGTTCCCAAGTGGTGTACGCGATTGTCCGCGCAGGCGGCCGCCAAGAGAAGGTTTCCGTTGGAGACTTCGTTACCCTGAACCGCGTCCCCGGTGGAGCCGGCAGCACCTTTGAGTTGCCCGCACTGCTCCTGGTAGACGGTGACAAAGTCACCTCTGCTGCTGCGGACCTGGCCAAGGTAACGGTTACGGCTGAGATCCTCGAAGACCTCCGTGGTCCGAAGATCGTCATCCAGAAGTTCAAGAACAAGACCGGTTACAAGAAGCGCCAGGGTCACCGTCAGGAATTGACCAAGGTCAAGATCACGGGTATCAAGTAACTCTTCGTTACTGTTCAGGTTCTTCAGCAGATTCCCCAGAATTTAAAGGCAGGCATTTCAAATGGCACATAAAAAAGGCGCGAGTTCCACTCGCAACGGTCGTGACTCCAACGCCCAGTACCTCGGCGTCAAGCGCTTCGGCGGCCAGGTAGTTTCCGCAGGCGAGATCATCGTTCGCCAGCGTGGCACCCACTTCCACCCGGGCGCCGGCGTTGGACGTGGCGGCGACGACACACTGTTCGCACTGGCCCCGGGAGCCGTCCAGTTCGGCACCCGCCGCGGTCGCCGCGTAGTCAACATCGTTGCTGCTGCAGCTGCAGAGTAACAAATAGTTCTGAAACGGTGGAGCGGGCCATTTGGTCCGCTCCACTATTCTTTTAACCGCATTACAATCGTCTTGGCGCCCTTGGGCGTCCAGGAAACAGCACTGAGGAGATCCACGTGGCGAGCTTTGTAGACCGGGTAGTACTGCACGTATCCGGCGGTACCGGCGGCCACGGCTGTGTCTCCGTCCACCGGGAGAAGTTCATCCCACTGGGCGGACCCGACGGCGGTAACGGCGGCGACGGCGGCAACGTCATCCTGCGCGTTGACCACCAGACCACTACCTTGCTCGACTACCACCACTCCCCGCACCGCCACGCCACCAACGGCGGGTCCGGGATGGGCGACTGGCGCGGCGGCAAGAATGGCGAGACCCTCATCCTGCCCGTGCCCGACGGCACCGTGGTCAAATCCAAGGACGGCACCGTCCTGGCGGACCTGGTCGGCGAAGGAGCAGAATACGTGGCGGCCGCCGGCGGCCAGGGCGGCCTGGGTAACGCTTCGCTGTCCTCGCAGAAGCGCCGTGCCCCGGGCTTCGCCCTGCTGGGCATCGAGGGTGACGCCCGTGACATTGTGCTGGAACTGAAGTCCATCGCGGATATCGCGCTGGTGGGTTTCCCCTCTGCCGGCAAATCCAGCCTGATCGCGGCCATGTCCGCTGCGCGGCCCAAGATCGCCGACTACCCCTTCACCACGCTGATCCCGAACCTGGGTGTTGTCCAGTCCGGCGACGTCCGCTTCACCATTGCAGACGTTCCGGGCCTTATCGAGGGCGCCAGCGAAGGTAAGGGCCTTGGCCACCACTTCCTGCGCCACGTGGAGCGTTGCGCCGCCCTGGTGCATGTACTGGACTGCGGCACGCTGGAATCGGACCGTGACCCGTTGGCAGACCTGGCCATCATCGAGGCCGAGCTGGAAAAGTACTCCGTAGACATGAGCTTCGCGGGTGCCGACGGCGAAGTGGTTCCGCTGAACCACCGTCCGCGCCTGGTCGCCTTGAACAAGGTGGACCTTCCGGACGGCAAGGACATGGCTGAATTTGTCCGCCCGGAACTCGAATCACGCGGCTACCGGGTCTTCGAGATCTCGGCCACCAGCCACGAGGGTCTCCGCCAGCTGGGCTTCGCCATGGCGGAAATCGTGCAGGCCGCCCGTGCCGCCCTCGCGGCCGCCCCGCCCAAGGTCCAGCCGCCCATCCTGCGGCCCCGCGCCGTCAACGAAGCCGGCTTCAAGATCCGCCGCGAGGAAAAGAACCTCGAGCCGCTCTTCCGCGTCCTGGGCGACAAGCCTGTCCGCTGGGTCAAGCAGACCGACTTCACCAACGAGGAAGCCATCGGCTACCTCGCTGACCGCCTGGCCAAGCTCGGCGTCGAAAACGAACTGTTCAAGCAGGGCGCCAAGCCGGGCGACGCAGTCGTGATTGGCGAAGATGACGGCGTTGTCTTCGACTGGGAGCCCACCATGAGCGCCGGAGCCGAAATGCTCGCATCACCGCGTGGCACGGATATCCGTTTCGCGGACGTCGGCGACCGCCCCACACGTGGCCAGAAGCGTGACGAGCAGCAGGAACGCAAGGATGCCAAGGCTGCCGCCCGCGCCGAGCTCGAGGCCGAGCGCAAGGCCGGGATCTGGACCGAATCGGTCAGCGGCCGCCGCGCTGCCAAGCCGGTCACTGAGAGTGGACTGGGCGTTGAAGATGACGAGTGAGGCCGCTGAAATGACCGAAAATTCCGCAGTAATTATCGAGGAACCCAAAGACGACCGCAGTGTGCTCGCCCGGGCCCGCCGGATCGTTGTCAAAGTAGGGTCGTCGTCGCTGACCAGCATCAAGGGCGGCATCTCGGAAGAGTCCCTGACCGCCCTCTCAGATGTCTTGGCCGCCAAACATAACGCCGGCACGGAAATTATCCTGGTTTCCTCGGGAGCCATTTCCGCAGGCCTTGCGCCCCTCGGGCTGGTGAAGCGCCCGCGTGACCTCGCGACCCAGCAGGCCGCCGCCAGCGTGGGCCAGGGCCTGCTCATGGCGCGCTACACGCACGCGTTCGGCGCCCATGGAGTCACCGTCAGCCAGGTGCTGCTGACCGCAGATGACCTCATGCGTCGCAGCCACCACGCCAACGCTTTCCGTGCATTGAACCGCCTCCTCAACCTCGGCGTGGTGCCGGTGGTCAACGAAAACGACACCGTCGCTACGCACAAGATCCGTTTCGGCGACAACGACAGGCTCTCGGCGCTCGTGGCCCATCTGGTCCGCGCCGACGCCCTGTTGCTGCTGTCCGACGTCGACTCGATATACGACGGCCCGCCCGCCAAGGGCGCCAAGCGCATCTCCCAGGTGGACGGCCCCGAAGATCTTGAGGCAGTGACCATCGGGAAGCCGGGCAAGGCAGGCGTAGGCACCGGCGGCATGCAGACTAAAGTCGAGGCTGCCATCATGGCCGCCGATTCCGGCATACCGGCGCTGGTCACCTCCACCGCCAACGCAGCAGCCGCACTGTCCGGTGAGGACGTAGGGACCTGGTTCACCGTCAACAGCGGCCGGAAGTCTGTGCGGATGATGTGGCTCGCCCACCTGGCGCATGTCCAGGGCCGGCTCTTTCTTGACGACGGCGCCGTGCATGCTGTGCGGGACAATCGCTATTCGCTGCTCCCCGCCGGAATTTCGTCGGTGGACGGCACCTTTGAAGCCGGCGACGCCGTCGAGATGGTGGCCGGCGACGGTACCGTCATCGCGCGCGGTTTGGTTAATTACTCTTCCGAAGAGCTTCCCCAGATGCTGGGCCGCTCCACACAGGAACTGGGCGAGTCCCTGGGCCGCGGATTTGACCGTGAGGTTGTCCATATCGACGACCTGGTTCTGGTCTGAGCGGTCCGCTCGCCTAGACTTGAAGGATGACTGAGGCACTGATTTCCCAAGCCCCTGGCAATTCCAACGATTCAAATGCGGTTCCTTCGGGGCCGGAACAGGGGAGTACCCCCACTCCGGCGGAGGTTGAGGCAGCCGTCCACGCCATCGCTGACCGCTCACGGCAGGCAGCCCGCCAGATGGCCGGGGCCACCCGCGCCCGGAAAGACAGTGCCCTCCGGGCCATCGGTGCCGCATTGCTGACGCGGAAGGACTTCATCCTGGCGGCCAACGCCAAGGATGTCGCGGCCGGCAAAGCCAACGGCACGTCGGCGGCCCTGTTGGACCGCCTCACCCTGACCGAAAGCCGGATCGACGGACTCGTGGCTGCCCTGGAGAACCTGGCCAGCCTGCCGGATCCGGTCGGAAACGTGGTCCGTGGCCAGACCCTCCCCAATGGGCTGCGCCTGCGCCAGATCAACGTGCCTATGGGAGTCGTGGCCGCAATTTACGAGGCCCGTCCCAATGTGACGGTAGACATTGCCGGTCTTGGCCTTAAGAGCGGGAACGCCGTTATCCTCCGCGGCGGTACTGCTGCCGCGTTCACCAACGAGGCACTGGTCCAGATCCTCCGCGAAGCGCTGGACTCCGTCGGGCTGCCTCCGGATGCCGTTCAGACTGTGGACCAGTACGGCCGTGAAGGTGCGAATGCGCTGATGCGGGCCCGCGGCCGTGTTGATGTCCTGATTCCGCGCGGCGGCCGGGATCTGATTCAGTCCGTGGTGCTGAACGCCGCCGTGCCGGTCATCGAGACCGGCGAGGGCAATGTGCATATCTTCATCGACGAATCCGCCAGCGAGGACATGGCGGTGGAGATCCTGCTGAACTCCAAGACCCAGCGGCCCAGTGTCTGCAACACCGTGGAGACCCTGCTGGTCCATTCGCGGTCCACCGTGCTGCCCGCCGTCGCCGCCGCGCTGCGCGGCGCCGGGGTCACCCTCCACGCCGACGAGCGCATCCGTGCGGCGCTGCCTTCTTCTGTTGAGTCCGTGCCGGCAACGGATGAGGATTGGGGAACCGAGTACATGGACTTGGACCTCGCCGTAGCAATGGTGGACAGCCTGGATGACGCCGTCGAGCACATCCGGACCTGGACCACCGGCCACACTGAGGCCATTCTGACCAACAACCTCGCCAACGCGGAACGGTTCATCGCCGAGATTGACTCTGCCGCGGTCATCGTCAACGCGTCCACGCGGTTTACCGACGGCGGCGAGCTGGGCCTCGGTGCCGAGGTTGGCATCTCCACGCAGAAGCTGCACGCCCGCGGCCCGATGGGACTGACTGAGCTCACCACCACTAAGTGGATCGTGCAGGGCGAGGGCCAGGTCCGCGGGTAGCAACGCGGTAATATAGACAGAAGTCCGGAACGGCGGGACAATCCGCTGCCACATCCTTGAACCTTAGGGGAGAAAATGCTGCTCCAGCAGATCGCCATGACCGTTGCCGAAGGCGGAGAACACGCACCCGCTCCGATCTGGGCTGAGCCGTGGGTGTTCGGCGTATCCATTTTCGCCATCCTGCTGGTGATGATGTTCGTTACGCTCTCCTACTCGAACCTGGGCAACCGGCACACCGTAACGGATGAGCACGCCGATCCGCACCGCCAGCACCCCAACAAGCACGACCACGGCCAAGGCCACTGAAATTTCCCGTGTTCTGCACCGTGACGGTGCGCAAAGGCGGCTGCGGCTGGGCGTGATGGGCGGGACGTTTGATCCCATCCACCACGGCCACCTTGTTGCAGCCAGCGAAGTGGCCGCCAAGTTCGGCCTGGATGAAGTGGTCTTTGTCCCCACCGGGCAGCCGTGGCAAAAGTCGCACAAGCAGGTCAGCGAGCCTGAGCACCGCTACCTCATGACGGTGATCGCCACGGCATCAAACCCCCGCTTCACCGTCAGCAGGGTGGATATTGACCGGCCCGGTCGCACGTATACCATTGATACTTTGCGGGATCTCCGGACCCAACGTCCGGATGCGGATCTGTTCTTCATCACCGGTGCGGATGCACTGGCGCAGATTCTTTCCTGGAAGGACATCGACGAGCTGTGGTCACTGGCCCATTTTGTCGGTGTGACGCGGCCGGGACATGTGCTTGACGGCATGGGCCGCAAGGACGTCAGCCTCCTCGAGGTGCCCGCCATGGCCATCTCGTCCACGGACTGCCGTGTCCGTGTAGCCGGGAACAACCCCGTCTGGTACCTCGTGCCGGACGGAGTGGTCCAATACATCGCCAAATATGGTCTGTACGCCGAGGGACCAGATCCCGAGGACGTCCGAACTACCGAAACAGACGAGCCAGCCAGTACTGAATGAGTCCGCAATGAGTCAGGAAAAGCCCCCCGTCCGCAGCCGCCGCGAACTGCGGCAGGCCAGAGATGAGAACACGGCTCCCGGGTCCAACGGCCCGGGCCAGGTTTCGCCTGCCTCAAAACAACGGCGCGCGGCTGACGCCCCGGTGGATTCCGTCCCCGAGCAGACTCCAGCGCAGCGGTCCTCGCAGATCCGGGCCCGCGACCGCGCGGCGCTGCGTGCCATCAAGGAACTCGAGGAGAAAGAGGGCCAGCTTTCCGCAGGAGGCCCTCCCACGCGCAGGCAGTTGCGACTCCAGCAACTGAAGGAACAGGCCGTCACCTCGGCCAATCCCATCATTGCCGCTCCGATGGGGCAGCCCCTGCCAAGCCAACCTGCGGCGAGCCAACCTAAGCCAGGCCAAGCACAGCCGGGTCAAGCGAAGCCAGCCGCAACGAAGCCAGGTCACGATACTGCTGTATCCGCCGATATGTCCGGGCCCGCCGCGCCGGCGAACGGTGCAGGTGTTCCGGCTGGCATGAGCGTGGAGCAGGCACTCGCGGCCCGCACGCTTATTGCCGAGCAGGCCAAGAACCAGCTAGCCAAGATGGAACACATCGCCTCGCTGGACCCCGAAGCAGTGGATCCGGACATCCTTGCGGAACAGATCGCCCTGGCCGAACGCGCGGCGGTGCTTAACCGCCGGGCGATGGCCAAGCGGAAGCTGGCCGAGCAGGCCGCCCCTGCACAGCCAGTATCAGTACCCACGCAGGCTGCCAATCCGCAGGCCGCGGCCACGCAATCCGTTCCCCAGACGGGCCCGGCAACCGCCGATAACCTGGCCATGGTCACGCCGCTGGAATTCGTGCAGGTACCCGGCGTCGACCGTCCTGTGATGAAACCCCCGGCGACCTCCTACGTGCCGCTGGCGACCCAGGCCGGACCTAAGGTCCGGCCTGGCGGCAAGGGCCGCCGGCCGTCCACTACGTCCAAAGAGCCGGCCGCGGGTTCTGCGCAGGCGGCCGCTTCGGGCCGTTCCCGGGTGATCGCGCGTGCGGAAGCTGCTGCCAGGGCCGCCGCGGCACCGAAGCGCGTCGTCCCCGTCCAGCCCATCGTGGCCTCTACGCCAGTGGGGGAGCCGGACGATCTGTTCGATGACCTGCCGCGCATCCCTGCACGGTCAGCCCACGGGCTGGAGCCGCTGGATGCGGCAACGGCCGGCCTGGCCCGTGCGAAGCGGCTCAGGCTTATGCAGGTCCTCGTCCTGGCTTTTGGGATCGTGGCCCTTATTTCCGGCGTTATTCTCATCGTCAGCGGCATCTCCAGCTGACCGGGCAACGCCCTCTTACGAAGCTTTAGAAAACTACAAGGAGTCCCATGACTGCAACAGATTCATCCATCGCCATTGCCCGCCAAGCCGCCAAGGCGGCCGCGGACAAGATTGCCCACGACATTGTGGCCCTCGATGTCAGCGAACGGCTGGCACTGGCAGATGTCTTCCTCATCGCATCCGCGCCGAGCGAGCGCCAGGTCAACGCCATCGTTGACGGCATCGAAGAAGAACTTTCCAAGCAGGACCTCCGTCCGGTACGCCGCGAAGGCCGCTCCGGCGGGCGCTGGGTACTGCTGGATTACTCGGACATCGTCATCCACGTCCAGCATGAAGAGGACCGCGTTTTCTACGCCCTGGAGCGCCTGTGGAAGGACTGCCCGGTAGTTGACCTGCAGCTGGGCGAAGACACTTCAGCCAAGGCGACGGCGGCCTCCGACTCCGAATAGCAGGCCTTGCCGGCCCGAATATGCCCGATTTGGAATTTTCGGAAAAGCTGGTCTAAGATATTTGAGTTGCTCCGGGGAGACCGCGGAGTAACGAAGGTCCGGGGCTGTGGCGCAGCTGGTAGCGCACCTGCATGGCATGCAGGGGGTCAGGGGTTCGAGTCCCCTCAGCTCCACCGGATAATCCGCCGGAATCGAAAGATTCCGGCGGATTTTTTTATTGCCGGAAAATGCCCCTCCCGATTGGCGCAGCGCGGAGATTTCTATTAAGCTAATCAGGTTGCTTCGGGCGGTCTGAACCGCGGAGGAGCACAGGTTTGGGGCTGTGGCGCAGCTGGTAGCGCACCTGCATGGCATGCAGGGGGTCAGGGGTTCGAGTCCCCTCAGCTCCACCAAACAGGACGCAGGTCCAAAAAAATGAGCCACCCGGTCGGGTGGCTCATTTTTGTCTCCCAGACACGGAGCCCGGAGAAGTGTGCGCCCAGTAGTGAGTGCTTAGATCCAATCACTCCGGCGCAGCGGCGGCCCGTCCCCGCCGGCACGTTGGACCAGGACCTGGTTGACGCCCGTGATCCCGGTTTCAAAGCCCAGGGCACTTGATGCCATGTAGAGCCGCCACACCCGCGCCCGGCCCAGGCTGGTGAGCCGGACGGCTTCGTCCCAGTTCTCTTCGAGCCTGCGCACCCACGCCCGCAGGGTCAGAGCATAGTGCTGGCGCAGGGTCTCCACGTCCAACACCTCGAACCCGCCGGTCTCCAGTGCGCTGACCATCTCGCCGAGGCTGATCATCTCGCCGTCCGGAAAGACATAGCGCGGAATGAACGAATCCGGGTCGGGCTTGATGGGGCCAGCGTTCCAGGAGATGGCGTGGTTGAGCAGCCGGCCGCCGGGACGGAGCAAGCCGTGCAGCACGTCGACATAGTGGGGTGTCTGTTCCCGGCCCACGTGTTCGGACATGCCGATGGAGCTGATGGCGTCGAACGGCCCGTCGGCGATATCCCGGTAATCCTGGACCCGGATGTCGATGTTTTCGGTCAGGCCGGCGTCGGCTGCACGTTTGCGCGCCAGCACGGCCTGTTCGGTGGAGAGCGTCACGCCCACCACCGAGACGCCGTAATGCTGCGCCGCGTGCAACGCGAAGCTGCCCCAGCCGCACCCCACGTCCAGTACCCTCATCCCGGGCTTCAGCCCAAGCTTCCGGCAGACGAGATCCAGCTTGGCCTTCTGCGCGTCATCCAGTCCTGCCGGAAGGCCCCGTTCGGCAGGGGTGCCGCCGCCGCCGGGTCCATCCGCCCACACAGCGCACGAGTAAACCATTGAGGGTCCCAGCACGAGGGCGTAAAAGTCGTTGCCGACGTCGTAATGGTGCGAGATGGCCGCGGCGTCGCGCTTCCGGGTGTGGAGCCGGCCCTTCCGGGTGACCTTGGCCTCCTCAGGCGGCGGAGCAGGGTTGGGGCCCAGCGCGCCCAGCCGGACCGCCGTGCTGACCAGCGTGGCCAGTTCACGCGGAGTCAGGGGCCGGAAGGGGCCGGGCTCGGAAAACTTGCCCACCGAGCTGAGCGCCGCGAAGGCTGCAAAGATGTCGCCGGGGGCATCGATGTCCCCGGCGACGTAGGCGCGGCTGAGCCCGAGCTGCCCCGGCGACCACAGGATCCGGCGCAGGGCGCGGCGTGACCTGAATTCGAGGACCGGGGCCTCGGGCGGCCCCGCCTCGGACCCGTCCCACGCCCGCACCCTCAGCGGTATCTCCGTCGTCCCCAGGACGATGCCCAGTGCGTTCGCCAACAGCGACGCTGCCCCTTTTTCTGTTTTCATGTTCTCGCCTTTCGTCCGCCTAGGCCCAACAGTACGACGCCGGCGCGTGCCTGTCAGCGCAGTGGCGCGATTATCATGGGGGAGTGAATGAGACCTTGCCACCGTGCCCCGAATGCTCCAGCGCCTATACCTACGAGATGGGTGCGCTCCTGGTCTGCCCGGAATGCGGCCACGAGTGGTCCGCCGAGGCGGCGGAGGCCACGGCAGAGGCCGGGCCGAGGGTCATCAAGGATGCAGTGGGCAACATCCTCGCCGACGGCGACACGGTCACGGTGATCAAGGACCTGAAAATCAAGGGCAGCTCCGGTGTCATCAAGGTTGGCACCAAAGTCCGCGGGATCCGGCTGATGGACGGTGTGGGCGACCACGACATCGACTGCAAAGTGGACGGTGTGGGACCGATGCAGCTCAAATCCTCCGTGGTGAAGAAGGTCTAGCAGAAACCGGCCACGAGCATGGACAACGGAAGCACCGACGTTGTGGTCATCGGCGCGGGCCAGGCGGGCCTCTCCGCCGCTTACCACCTGCAGCGCCGAGGGGTTGAATACAAGGTCCTCGACGCCGAGGAAGGCCCGGGCGGCGCCTGGCGCCACCGCTGGAAAAGCCTGGTCATGGCCACGGTCAACGGCATCAGTGACCTTCCCGGCATCGCGAAGCCTGACGTGGATCCCACGGAACCCAGCTCGGAGTTCCTGAGCCGGTACTTCGCCGGCTACGAGCAGGACCTCGGAATTGAGGTCCTGCGCCCGGTCAAGGTGACCTCGGTCGCCAGGGAAGACGCCGATCCGGCAGGGCGCCTGCGGATCAGCACCGACAGCGGCGACTGGTCAGTGAAGGCAGTCATCAACGCAACCGGTACGTGGACCCGGCCGTTCTGGCCCATCTACCCGGGCCGGGCCACGTTCCGGGGCCGGCAACTGCACGTGGCCGATTACGTCTCCGCCGAGGAGTTCCGCGGCCTGCACGTCATCGTGGTGGGAGGCGGAATTTCCGCCGTCGGGCTGCTGGACGAGGTCTCGCAGGTGACCAGCACCAGCTGGTTCACCCGCCGGGAACCAGACTGGCGTGACGCCGCGTTCGACGCCCAGGCCGGCCACAACGCCGTCGCACTTGTGGAAGAGCGCGTGCGGCAGGGCTTGCCGCCGCAAAGCGTGGTGGCCGTGACCGGCCTCATCTGGACCCCGGCGCTGAGGGCGGCAGCACAACGGGGTGCGCTGGACCGTCGCCCCATGTTCACCGCCATAGAGCCCGACGGCGTCCGGCTCGCCGACGGGAGCCTGCTCCGTGCCGACGTCATTCTGTGGGCCACCGGATTCCGTGCCGAGCTCGAACACCTGGCGCCGCTGCACCTTCGGGGACCCGGTGGCGGCATCGCCATGGACGGGACCCAGGTGGCAATCGAGCCGCGCGTCCATCTGGTGGGGTACGGGCCGTCGTCGTCCACCATCGGCGCCAACAGGGCGGGCCGGGCGGCCGTCACCGCCCTCCTCAAACTGCCCGCGCTTGCACCAACCGCATCAACAACCAGTACATGACCAGACGGCAGGAACCAGTGGCACAGAACACTCTTGAGGACATCTTCGGCACGCTCCGGCGCCACCCGGATGTCGAAGCCCCGAACCTCCAGGCCTGGGACGCCACGGACCGGCTGCTGCTCGAAGCCGCCGCAGCGCGCACGGAACCGGGTACCCGGCTGGCCGTGATCGGCGACCGCTACGGTGCTCTCACCCTCGGTGCGCTTGGCACGCTGGGGGTCAGCCGGGTCCGTGTGCACGAGGATCTCATCACTGGGGAGCGCGCCCTGCGGAACAACGCTGCGGCTGTGGGGCTCGCAGCGGCGGATCCCGGAGCCATCGACGCCACCGGGTTCGAACAATTGCCGCTGGGGGAGGAGCTGCTGTCCGGCGCGGAGCTGGTGCTGCTTCAACTGCCGCGGACGCTGGCGGAGCTTGAAGAAATCGCTGCCGCCGTGGCGCGTTATGCCGCCCCTGACGTGGTGCTGCTCGCCGGCGGGCGGATCAAACACATGTCCCTGGGAATGAACGCGGTCCTGGAACGCCACTTCGAGACGGTCCAGCCGCAGCTGGCGCGGCAGAAGTCCCGGATCATCCTTGCCGGCGGCGCCCGGCAAACTGAGACGCACGAGTGGAGTCCCGCCGTCGAGCGCCTTGCCGAGCTGGACCTGGACGTTGCTGCGCACGGTGCCGTCTTTGCTGGAGCGAAACTGGACATCGGGACCAGGTTCCTCCTGACCTTCCTGCCGGAGATGCCTGAAGCCGGGCACGCCATCGATCTGGGCTGCGGCACCGGCATCCTCGCAGCCATGTACGCCCGCCAGAACCCGGCATCAAGGGTCACGGCCACGGACCGGTCCGCCGCCGCCGTCGCGTCCGCCCGGGCCACGGCGCAGGCCAACGGCCTCGAGGAACGGATTACCGCCCTCCAGGATGACGCCATGAGCACGCTCCCGGCCGGAAGCGCCGACCTGGTCCTCCTGAATCCGCCCTTCCACCTGGGCGCCAGTGTGCATGCCGGGGCGGGCATCAAACTCTTCGAGGCGGCGGCCAGGGTCCTGGCGCCGGGCGGTGAGCTGTGGACGGTGTTCAACCGGCACCTGCAGTACCTCCCTGCGCTGGAGCGGCTGGTGGGTCCCACCACTGTGAGGGGCGGCAATCCAAAGTTCACGGTGGCGGTCAGCACCCGGCGGCCATAGGCGCGCCAGCACGGCAAGGTGGCGCCCCGGCCGCGGCGCGGCCCCACCTCCGGCTCTGGGCGTTGATCAGGAGGTAACGTACCATTCAGACATCATCATGAATACGCGGCCGAAAACCTAGGGGAGACCGTGCCAGAAATCCGCCAGCCCTCGGCGCCACGGCGCGGGACTAATCTTCCGCGCATGGGGGACTTCAACCTCACGGTCATCCTGGATGCCATCCGCCGGTCATCCGGGGGGCTCAGCCGCGTGGAGCTCGCCCAGATTGTGGGCCTCTCGCCGCAGACCATCTCCAACATCTCCCGCCGCCTGCTGGACCAGCACCTGATCGTCGAAGCGGGCAAAGAAGGCAGCGGCCCCGGCAAACCGCGCACCATGCTTCGCCTCAACCCGGGCGGAATGTATGCCATCGGCGTCCACCTGGACCCCGCCGTCACCACGTTCGTGGTCCTCGATCTTGTGGGCGCCGTTGTACAGCATTCACGGATTAGGACACCCGGCGGGAATGATCCTGCCGCCGTTATATCCACCATGGCCACCGAGATCGAGCAGCTCGTTGCCGAGTCCGGCGTGGACACCAGCCGGATCGCCGGCCTGGGCCTGGCCGCTCCGGGACCCATCGACCTGGACAACGGCACCGTGGTGGACCCGCCGCTGCTGCCGGGCTGGGACCGCGTGGAACTTCGGGACGCCCTGGCCAAAGCCACCGGCTATTCCGTCCTCGTGGATAAGGACGTCACCAGCGCCGCCGTCGCCGAGACCTGGGCCGGCGGGCCCAGCGGCTCGGGCAGTTTCATCTTTATGTACATGGGCACCGGTATCGGCTGCGGCATCGTCCTCAACGATGAGGTGGTCCGTGGAACGTCAGGAAACGCCGGCGAGATCGGCCACATCGTGGTGGACCCCGATGGCCCGGTCTGCGACTGCGGACTGCGCGGCTGCGTTAAGTCCTCAGCCATCCCGCAGGTGCTCGTGGCGGAGGCCGTTGCCGCCGGCATCCTGGACGGCTCCGGAAAGCACACCAGCGGAGCCGAAGTGCAGCAGAGCTTCTCCCAGCTGTGCGACCTTGCCGATGCCGGCGACGCCAAGGCCCTGGCGATCATCGACAAGTCAGCCGTGCTGGTGGCCCGGGCCGTCTCCGTGGTCACCAACACGCTGGATGTGGAGCGGGTTGTGTTCGGCGGGCCCTTCTGGAGCCGGATCGCCGACCGCTACCTGGAGAAGATCCCGGCGCTCGTGGACGCCAACAGTGCGGCCCGCCTGATCCACACCATCGAGGTTGTCGGCACGGGAGTCGGTGAGGACGTCGGCGCCGTTGGGGCTGCCTGCCTGGTCCTGGAGCATACACTGGCGCCCCGGGCGCAGCGGCTTCTCCTGGAAGTCTGAACCGGACGTCTGAACGGGATCTCCTTGCCACTGGCCGGAGCCCCGTCTAGCATGTGGATATCGCCGCGGCTGGGGCCCGCAGGTACAGGGGACGGCAGCCATTGACTGAATGGAGCACCAATGCGCCGGGCCCTCAAAATCACCTCACTCATCGCTGCAGCGGGCTTTGTGCTGACGGCATGTTCCCCTGCAGCCCCCGAAGCGGAGACCAAAACGCTGAAGGTGGTCTATCAAAAGACCGATTCCTTCACTGCCCTGGACACGCTCTTCCAGTCGGCCAAGCAGGAGTTTGAGGCCGCCAACCAGGGCGTCACGGTTGCCCTGGAGCCCATCCAGGCGAACGACGACGACTACGGCACCAAGCTTGCCCTCGCTCTCCGTTCGCCCTCCACCGCCCCGGACGTCTTCTACGAGGACACCTTCAAGGTGCGTTCCGACGTCGACGCCGGGTACCTGCTGAAGCTGGACAGCCACCTTGAGGGGTGGAAGGACTGGGATACCTTCGATGCCGGCGCCAAGGCCGCCGGCCTGGGGGACGACGGCGGCACGTACGCGGTCCCGCTGGGCACCGACACGCGAGCTATCTGGTACAACAAAAAGGTGCTCACCGCCGCTGGCGTCAGCGTCCCGTGGGAGCCCCGCACCTGGCAGGACATCCTGGACACCGCCCGGAAAATCAAGGCCAGTGACGCCTCCGTGGTGCCGTTCAACATGTACGCCGGCAAGGCCACCGGCGAAGGCACCGTCATGCAGAGCTTCTACGAACTGCTCTACGGAACGGAATCCGAACTCTACGATGCCGACGCCAAGAAGTGGGTAGTCGGTTCCCCGGGGTTCACCGACTCGTTGGCGTTCCTCAAGACCCTCTACGACGAAAAACTGGCCGTCTCCCCGGCGGAGGCCCTCGACGCGAATGTGTGGAAGAAGGTCTTCGGCGAATGGCTGCCGCAGGGCAAGATGGGCGCCACTGTGGAGGGTTCCTATGCGCCGTCGTTCTGGCAGAAGGGCGGCAGCTACGAATGGGCCGAGTACGGGCAGGACATGGGCGTCGCAGCATTCCCCACCCAGAACGGCCAGGCACCAGGCGGCGTCAGCATGTCCGGCGGCTGGACCCTGGCGGTAGGGGCGGAAACCAAAAACCCCGACCTCGCCTTTGAGTTCCTCGCCACGGCCCTGAACCGGAAGAACTCCCTGGCCTTCAACGTCGCCAGCTCCCAGATCGCCGTGCGGAAGGACGTCGCAGCCGACGCCGGGTACCAGGCGGCCAACCCGTTTGTGAAGGACGTGTCCGAGCTGGTGGCCGTCACGCATTACCGTCCCGCAACTGCCGACTACCCGCGGATCTCCGCGGCCGTCCAGGAGGCCACGGAAGCGGTGATCACGGGGGCGAAATCCCCGGAGCAGGCGGCCGCCGACTATGACACGGCGGTGAAGGGCATCGTGGGTGAGGCCAAGACCGTCGCCCAGTAGCCTGTGGCGGTTTCCCTCAGGCGTGACCGGTCCGGCCACCGGCGGCGTCACTCCGGACTCCGGCGCCAGGCACGGCTGCTCCCCGTACTCCCGGCAGTGGTTCTGCTGCTCGTGTTTTTGGCCGGCCCCGTGCTGTGGGCCTTCCACGCGTCATTCACCAATGCAGCCCTGACCGGCCGCAATGCCCGCAGTCCGGGTTGGATCGGGTTCGACAACTACGCCAGGCTCCTGTCGGACCCCATGCTGCCGCTCTCGCTGGGCCTGACTGTCCTGTTCGTGGGCGGCTCCGCCATCCTGGGCCAGAACCTGCTGGGGCTCACCCTCGCGGTGCTGATGCGGCGGGCCCGCCGGACGGTGGCCGCCGTCGTCGGTACTGCGGTGGTGGCTGCGTGGGTGCTCCCCGAGATCGTGGCGGCCTTTGCCGCCTACGCCTACTTCAGCCGGGACGGGACCCTGAACCAGCTGCTGGGCGGGCTGGGGCTCGGGCAGACCGACTGGCTGTATTCGTTCCCGATGGTCGCCATCCTGCTTGCCAACATCTGGCGTGGCACGGCGTTCTCCATGCTCGTCTACCGCGCCGCGCTCAACGACATCCCCGGTGAGGTCACGGAGGCCGCGCTGATGGACGGTGCCGGCGGCTGGCAGCGGCTGGCCTTCATCACCATCCCCATGATCCGCGGCAGCATCGCCACCAACCTCATGCTCATCACCCTGCAGACGCTGGCGGTGTTCACCCTCATCTGGGTGATGACAGCGGGCGGACCCGCCAACGCCAGCACCACGCTGCCGGTGCTGGCTTACCTGGAGGCCTTCAAGTTCGGCGACATCGGCTACGGCACGGCGGTGGCGTCGGTGCTCATCCTCATTGGCGTGGTGTTCGGTGCCGCCTACGTCCGGCTCCTGCGGGAGGGCAAACCATGACGACGACGGCGGGGACATCCGCACGGGGGCAGCTGCGGTCCGGGACGGGCGCGGTGTCCCGTGCCCGGCAGCGTGCCCGGATACCGGCGGACGTGTCCCTGTTCCTGATCGGCGCCTGCTTTGTCCTGCCGCTGCTCTGGCTCGTGTTTGCGTCCCTTGATGCCTCCGCCGGACACGAGGCAAGGCTCCCGGGCAGGGTCTCCCTGGATAACTTTGCCGCCATCATGACGCCGGGGCTGCTGTTCCAGCCGCTTTGGAACAGCCTGGTGCTGTCCGCCGGCACAGCGGCCGTGAACCTCGTGGCAGCAGTCCTGGCTGCCTACCCGCTGTCCCGCTACCAGTCCAGGTTCAACAAGCCGTTTATGTACACCGTCCTGTTTGGAACCTGCCTTCCCATCACGGCCATCATGGTGCCGGTGTACGGGTTGTTTGTGCAGCTTCAACTGCTGGATTCGATGCCCGCCACGATCTTTTTTATGGCCACCACCACGTTGCCCATGGCCATCTGGATGACGAAGAACTTTATGGACGCAGTCCCGGTGTCGTTGGAGGAAGCGGCCTGGGTGGACGGTGCGTCAGGACTAACGGCGCTGCGGACCATCGTCCTGCCCCTGATGCGGCAGGGGCTGGGCGTGGTGTTCATTTTTGTGTTCATCCAGGCCTGGGGGAACTTCTTCGTCCCGTTCGTCCTGCTCCTGTCCGAAGCCCGGCAGCCAGCGGCGGTGTCGATCTTCAGCTTCTTCGGACAGCACGGCGCAGTGGCGTACGGCCAGCTGGCCGCCTTCTCCATCCTGTATTCAGTCCCGGTGCTGGCCCTGTACGTCATTGTGGCCAGGGGCGCGGGCAGTTCCTTTGCGCTCTCGGGTGCAGTGAAGGGCTAGTGATGCGCGGCTTGCGATGCCGGCCGGAACCTCAGTCGATGTCCTCGACCACCACGCCGAAGGGGATGCTGTCATCGAGGTGGGCCTGGTGGCCGGTGGGACCCGCGTTGTAGGTGACCCGGACACCATGGGATTTGTCGGCAGCGGACTGCTGCAGGACAGGCTTGACGGCAAGGATGAACCGCTCGCTCTTGTCGGCGAGAAACTCTTTGTAACTGGCTGGAAGCTCACTCATGGCAAAAGAATAGACCTGCAGAGCCGCGATGGGGAGGGGTCCCCATTGCGGCCGGACCGGGAGGTGTCTTGGATAGGATGGCGGACGGAGTGCAGCCGCACGGCAGCACACCCAGGCCAACATCCGTAGACCACCAGCCATCAGGGGGAAATCCATTGCTTCAAACCAGTGCGCCCGCACGAATCGAACCGGCGGAACTGGCCCGTGCACAGCAGGTAGTGGCGAACATTTCCCGCAGCTTCGATGCCAAAGTGGTGGGCCAGGCACGGCTGCGTGAATCCCTGCTGGTGGGCCTGATGACCGGCGGGCACATCCTGCTGGAAAGCGTTCCGGGCCTGGCGAAGACCACCGCCGCCCAGACCGTGGCCGAAGCAGTCAGCGCAGAGTTCCGCCGGATCCAGTGCACGCCGGACCTGCTCCCCAGCGACATCGTGGGCACGCAGATCTACGACGCCGCCAAAGGCACGTTCATCACGCAACTGGGGCCGGTGCACGCCAACATCGTCCTGCTCGATGAGATCAACCGTTCCAGCGCCAAGACCCAAAGCGCCATGCTGGAGGCCATGCAGGAGCGGCAGACCTCCATCGGGGGAGAGGAGTACCGGCTGCCGTCCCCGTTTATGGTGCTGGCCACGCAGAACCCCATCGAACAGGAAGGCACGTACCAGCTGCCGGAGGCTCAGATGGACCGCTTTATGCTCAAGGACGTACTGGACTACCCCACGCCGGCCGAGGAAACGGAAATCATCCGGCGGATCGACGCCGGAGTCTTCAGCGCCGAGCAGAAGCCGGCGGCCGCCGCCTCACTGGACGCCGTCATCGGCGTCCAGGCTCTCGTGAAGCGGATCTATATCGACCCGGCCGTCATCAACTACATCGTGGGCCTGGTGTTCGTCACGCGGAATGCCGGGCAGTACATCGACCAGCGGCTCGCCGGCTTCATCGAATTCGGCGCCAGCCCGCGCGCCAGCATTGCCTTCAGCCAGGCCGCCCGGGCAGTGGCACTGCTCAACGGCAGGGACCACGTGATCCCGGAGGACGTGAAGTCCCTCGCCCACCGTGTGCTCCGGCACCGCCTCATCCTGGGGTTCGACGCCGTTGCGGAGCAGGTGCCGGTGGAGACGATCATCGACGCGGTCGTCGCCTCCGTCCAGACTCCCTGAGCCAGCAGTGACCAGTCTCCTGCAGCGCGTGAAGGCGAAGATGGCCATCTTCGCCCACCGGAAAGCCCGCGGCATGCTCGACGGCGAATACGGTTCCGTCTTCCGCGGCCGCAGCCTCGACTTTGATGACCTGCGCGCCTACATCCCCGGGGACGATGTCCGCGACATCGACTGGAAGGCTTCCGCCCGGTTCGGATCGCCGCTCATCAAGCGGTATGTCGCCGTACGGCGCCAGACCGTCCTGCTCATTGCCGATACTGGACGGGGCATGGCTGCCGAGTCCCGCGACGGCGAAACCAAGAAGGACATCGCCGTGATGGCGCTCGGCGTGGTGGGCTATCTGGCGCACCGGCACGGCGACGTTGTGGGTTTGGTCTGCGGCGACCGCAACGGGACACGCTCCATCCCGGCCAAAGCCGGTGAGCCGCACCTGGAACGGCTCCTGCGCGAGGTTGACTCATCCACCTCCCTGGACTCTGGCCCCAGCAGGATCGAGGACCAGCTGGAATACGTGGCCCGCAACGTCAAGGGCAGGTTCCTGCTGTTTGTGGTGTCCGACGAACATGTCGCCGGCCCCGACACCGAACAGCTGCTCCGCCGGCTGCGTGCCCAGCACGAGGTCCTTTGGCTCACCATCCGGGACGCTGACTTGGCCGGGGAAGGAAACACCGGCCAGGACGCCTTCAGCGTGGCAGACTCCTCGATGCTGCCAGCACACCTGGCAGCATCCCCGGCAATCGCGGCGGCCTATGCCAAGGCAACAGGGGAACGGGACGCGGCCCGGCACGCCATGCTCCGCCGCGCCGGCATCACCCAAGGCCACGTGACCGGCAGCAGTGCGGTCATGACGGAACTCTTCGCCCTCCTGGAAAGGCACCGGCGTGCAGGCTGACCCGGGCATCCACGGACCCCTCCAGTACAGCCAGGCGTGGCTGTGGACCGGACTCGCCCTCCTGGCGGCGGTCCTGGGCTGGTACGCGTACGTTTTCCTGAGCACGCGCAAACCAAAGGTGACGGAGCAGGCGCCCCGGTTCACTCCGCCGTCGGACCTTGCGGGCCTCAAGGAGGCCTACCTGCAAAGGATCGACGCCGTCACGGCAGACGCCGCCGCCGGGCTGCTGACCACACGGGAGTCGCACCAGGAACTGAGCCTGCTGGTCCGCCGGTTCGCCCGCGACGTCACCGGCATTGACGCCCCCAGGATGACCCTTGCGGAGCTGCACGGGCACCCGCTGCCGCCAGTGGCCGAGGCCGTCCGCAAGATCTACCCGGGCGAGTTCGGCCTGGAACCGCTGCCGCCGGTCACGCAATCGGCCGCGACTGCCCGCCAGGCGGTGCGGCAATGGAACTGATGTTCTGGTGGCTGATCCCTCCGGCGCTGGTCATCGCGGCCCTGGCAGGATGGCGCGCCTTCCGCCCGGACCGCCACGCAAACGCTCGACGGCGGCCGGTGGCCAATGCGGACCGCCTCACCGCGCTGCCCGAATACCAGGCGGCCCTCCGCCGGCACCGCCGCTGGCTGGCCGTAGCCGCTCTCGCGGCCGCAACCCTGCTGGTCTCTGCGGTGGCCGCGGCGGCGCGTCCGGTGGAACTGACCACCATCCAGCCGGAGCAACGCAACCGGGACATCATGCTGTGCCTGGACACGTCGGGCTCCATGAGCAGCGCCGACGCGGCTGTGGTGCAGGTGTTTGCCGAACTGGCGAAGGAGTTCGACGGCGAACGGATCGGCCTCACCGTCTTCGACAGCAGCGCCGTCCAGGTCTTCCCCCTCACCGACGAGTACGGGTATGTCCAGGAACAACTCCAGCTGGCCCAAGACGCGTTCGAGGGAAGCCCCGGCAGCGCGGGGTTCCTGGACGGCACCTGGAACGGCCGCGGATCGTCATTGATCGGCGACGGCCTGGCATCCTGCGTCAACGGGTTCCCGGACACCGGCGCCGCGGATGCCCGCAGAGCGGAGACCGGCACTCCTGACGCCGGCCAGCGGCGCTCGCGGTCCATCGTCCTGGCAACGGACAACTACCTGTCCGGCGATCCCATCTTCACCTTGGAACAGGCGGCCGCCCTGGCCAAGGAGCGCGCTGTGCGCGTTTACGCCCTGAACCCCGGCGACTTTGACTACGGACCCGGCCCCGGCCAGCCCGGAGCCAGGCTGCGCACAGCGGCCGAAGCCAGCGGCGGGGCGTACCACCAGCTGGACAGCCCGGAGGCTGTGGCGGACATCGTCCGATCTGTGCAGGAAACCGAAGCCATCGCCACGAAGGGTGCGCCCCGGGCCGTGGTCTCGGACCGGCCCGATCTGGCCCTGACGCTGGCACTCCTGTCCGGCCTGGTACTGGCGGGCGCATCGTGGAGGCTCCGGCCATGACGCTGCAACCGATCCTGCCCTGGTGGGTTATGGCCCCGCTCATCGCCGCGACCGTGCTGTTTCTGGTCTGGCGTCTCGTCCAAGCGTCGCGGGTGCACTCTGACGGTACGCGCCGCGACTGGCTCTTCAGGAGCGCCCTGGTGCTGCTGCTCTTGGCCGCGTCGCTCCGGCCGGGTGTTCCCGGCGGAAGCTCCCAGGCCGCCGCGGCGGATGTCAACGTCTTCTTTGTGGTGGACACCAGCAGCAGCATCGCTGCCGAAGACTACGGCGACGGCTCGCCCCGGCTGGACGGGGTGCGGCAGGACATCATGGCCATCGCGGGTGAACTGGCCGGAGCCCGCTTTTCGCTCCTGACGTTCGACAGTAACGCCAGTGTCCGGATGCCCCTCACTACCGATGCCACCGCCCTGGACACCAGCGTGTCCGTCCTGCAGCCGCAGGTCACGGCATTTTCGAAGGGCAGCAGCGTCACCGCTGCCGGAACCTTGCTGGCGGAGCGGCTGCGCGCGGCGCGGGACAGCCATCCCGAACGGCCGCGCCTGGTCTACTACCTGGGCGACGGGGAACAGACCAGCGCCAAGGCGCCGGCGGCGATCAGGCTCGACGGCGGCCTGGTGGACGGCGGCGCGGTGCTCGGCTACGGCACCGCGGACGGCGGCCGGATGAAGGAAAACACGGGGCAGGGTTCGGGGCAGGACGCCGGCGCAGGCTACATCCAGGACCGGTCGTCCGGAACCGGCATGGATGCTTTATCGGTCATCGACGAACGCCGCCTGCAGGGGATTGCCGGTCAGCTGGGGGTGCCCTATGTCCACCGTTCGGCCGGAGACCCGGTGGCGCCGATGATGCAGGCAGCTGATCCCGGGGACTTTGAACGGGCAACGGCGGATGGCGGCGTCGCCGGCCGGACAGAGCTGTACTGGCTCCTCGCCGCCGGAGCGTTCCTGCTGGCTCTCCGCGAAGCCTTCCTGGTGCTCCGCCAATGGCGGGCGCTCCGGCCCGGAGCGGGAGTTCGAGCATGATGCGGCCAACGCCCACGCCGGCACCCCAGGAACCGGCACCGCAGATACCGGGACCGCCGGTGACCTCGCGGGACCGGCGGGAGCGCCGCCGTCGGCTGTTATGGTGGTCTGCGCTGCCCGCACTCCTGGTCTTGTGCCTGGCCGCGAAGATGCTCAGCGTGGGCATCCTCGCCGACACTGCTGCCCGGTCCTTCGCGGCCGGGGACGCCGGCGGCGTGGCGGATGCTGCGGGCGGACTGAGGACCGCCAATTTCATCGAACCGCACAAGGCGCCGTTCGCCGAGGGTGACGGCCTGTTCCTCGCCGGGGACTTCGCTGCCGCCCGCCAACGCTTCGAGGAAGCACTGCACCTGGCGGGCCCGGCCGACGAGTGCGTCGTCCGGGTCAACCTGGCCCTCACCATCGAACGCCTCGGTGACGCCGAGGCCAAAACAGAAGACGCAACGGCGGCGGCCCGGCTGTTCGCCGAAGGCGTTGCGGTGGCGGAGGCTGCTCCGGAAGGCTGCTTTGCCTCCGGCGCGGATGCCGCCGCTGATGCCAGCGCCGAATCCGGCGCGGGGGAGCAACTGAAACAGGCGGCGGAGCGGCTGCAGCAAAAGGCCGATGCAGCGGCTGCGGACAACACCACGCCGCAACCGCCGGAAGGGCCCGGGCAGGACGCGCTTCCGGCGGATCCGGGCCAGCTGAGCCAGCTTGAGCAGCTCAGGGACAGCGCCAGGGAAGCCCAAAGCGAGCGGAATTCCGGGCAGGAACGGGACGAGTACCTCCGGGACGATGGCTCCGGGTCGGGTGTTGACCGGCCCTGGTAACAGGCCACGGCAGCGGCGGGTCTGCAATATGCCCCGATGAATCCGTTGACCAATATGGCGAAGAAAATTCTGCACCAATGCGAAACACGCCGTAAAGCTGCGTCTTAATTCGGCGGCGGACTTGAAGGGTGCCCCGCGGGCTCCTAGAGTTCTATACAAGTTACCGAGGTAACGTGTCAGCGATCCTCCGATTGTGGAGGGTGTGGGTGCCCCCATGTGGGCCTGACATTTGCTCACGGACAACTTCATTACAGGCGTAACAGTCGCGGCTGCGTCCCTGTGGAGTTTTCCGTGTTCCCAAACTCAAATTCATTCCCGGCTTCACCGTCACATTTGCTGACCGGTAGCCGGCAATGGCCCAAAGCCAAGGACGCAAATGTCACCGCCAAGCCTTATTGAAACGCATCCGAACCTCACCGAGACTGCCCCCGTGGCGCTCTCTTACGAGCTCTTCCCGCCCCGCTCGCCGGCCGCGGCCGAGTCGCTCTGGACCACCATCCGGGAACTGGAAACCACCGAGCCGGACTATGTCTCCGTCACTTACGGTGCCAGTGGCTCGAACCGGGACACCGCCGTCGAACTCATCAACAGGCTCCTCCTGGAAACCACGCTCCGGCCCCTCGCCCACCTCACCTGCGTGGGCAACACGCCGGAGGAACTGGCGGAGATCATCGGTGACCTCCTGGACACCGGCGTCCGGGGCATCCTGGCCCTCCGGGGCGACCAGCCCAAGGACGGTGCACCGCTCGCCGCAGGGTCACTGCGGTATGCGCAGGACCTGATCGAACTTATCCGGCGGGTTGAACAGCGGCGGTCGGCCCTGCTGTGTGCGGGCAAGATCGCCGTAGGCGTCGCCGCGTACCCCACCCGGCACCCGGAATCACCCACTGAAGCCCACGACGTCGAGGTGCTGCTCGCCAAGCAGCGCTCCGGAGCCGACTTTGCCATCACCCAGGTCTTCTTCCACACCGAGCAGTACGCGAACCTCATTAGCCGCGCACGCCGGGCAGGGGTCACCATCCCCATCATCCCGGGAGTTATGCCGCTCACCAGCCTGCGCCGGGTCACACGGCTCGGCGAGCTGACAGGCGTTGAGCCGGCACCGGAACTCCTGGCTCGGCTCGCCGCCGCGGACACTGATTCCGAACGACTCCGGATCGGTGTCCGGGCCACGGTGGACCTGGCCAACGCGGCCCTCGAGGCCGGAGCGCCGGGCATCCACATCTACACCTTCAACGAACACCAGAGCGCGCTGGAGGTGCTGGACAAACTGGCGCTTCCGCGCCAGTCCCGGTCAGCTGGCCGCCGCAGCGCCACCCTCCGGCGCCAGCTCGCCAGCTGACCTTCCAACATCCGCCAGACCATTCACAGCTTCCACTAATACTCAAGGAATCTCCCATGACTGAACAGAACACCACCCCGTTCCCGGCCGCGTCACTCCTCGGCTACCCGCGCATCGGCCGCCGCCGCGAGCTCAAAAAGGCCATCGAAGCCTACTGGGCCGGCAAGATCGACGCTGCTGCCCTGGACGCAGCCGCCAAGGGCATCCAGCTGACCATCGCCAAGCGCCTGCAGGAACTGGGCCTCACCGAAGCCGCCGCTGTTCCGGGCACCTTCTCCTACTACGACCAGGTCCTGGACGCCACCGCCCACCTCGGCGCTGTCCCGGCCCGCTTCGGCAAGCTCCTCAACGCCGCAGGCCAGCTCGACATCGACGGCTACTTCACCCTGGCCCGTGGCACCAAGGACCAGCAGCCGCTGGAAATGACCAAGTGGTTCGACACGAACTACCACTACCTCGTTCCGGAGATCGGCCCGGAGACCGAGTTCACCCTCGCCTCCAACCGCATCGTTGAGGAATTCGAGTTCGCCCTGGCCAACGGCATCGAGACCCGCCCGTACATCGTTGGCCCGGTCACCTACCTGCTGCTCTCCAAGGCTTCGGATGAGGCCCCCGCCGGCTTCGCTCCGCTGTCCCGCCTCGAAGACGTCCTGCCGGTCTACGTGCAGCTGCTCGAGAAGCTCGCCGCCGCAGGCGCCAGCTGGATCCAACTGGACGAGCCCGCCCTGGTTGTGGACCAGGACACCCCGGCCACCGAAATCGAAGCAGCCGTTGCCCGCGCTTACGAAGTCCTCTCCGGTGCGGCCAAGCGCCCGCAGATCCTTGTCTCCACCCCGTACGGCGCCCTCGATGGCCAGCTGGGCACACTTGCCGCCACCAACATCGACGCCCTGCACATTGACGCCTTCAAGGGCGCGGTCCCGTCCGCAGCGGCCCTGGCCGGCCTTGGCAACAAGACCCTGGTTGCCGGCGTCGTTGACGGCCACAACATCTGGCGCAACGACCTGGCCGCCGCCGCCGCCAAGCTGGACGAACTGAAGGCTGCCGCCGGCAGGATCGCCGTCAGCACCTCCACCTCCACCCAGCACGTCCCGCACGACGTCACCGAAGAAGGCCAGCTCTCCGAGGAGCTGCGCAGCTGGCTCGCGTTCGCCGACCAGAAGGCCGTGGAAGTCAAGACCCTCGCGTCCTACCTGGCCGACCCGGCCTCCGCCAAAGCAGCCATCGACGAGGCATCCGCCGTCATCGCAGCCCGCGCCATCGCCGAAGGCGTCCGCCGCGACGACGTCCGGGCCCGCACCGAGGCCCTGACCGCAGCGGACTTCAGCCGCTCCGCCTACGCAGTCCGCGAAGCCGCCCAGGAAGAGGCCCTGCACCTCCCGCCGCTGCCCACCACCACCATCGGCTCCTTCCCGCAGACGTCCGAGATCCGCTCGGCGCGTGCCCGCAACAACAAGGGCGACCTCACCAACGAGCAGTACGAGCAGCTCATGAAGGACGAGATCAAGCGCGTTGTTGAGCTGCAGGAAGAGCTCGGCTACGACGTCCTGGTGCACGGCGAGCCCGAGCGCAACGACATGGTCCAGTACTTCGCCGAGAATCTCGAAGGCTTCGACGTCACGGTCCACGGCTGGGTCCAGTCCTACGGCTCACGCTGCACCCGCCCGTCCATCCTCTGGGGCGACGTCACCCGCAGCGCCCCCATCACGGTGGCCTGGGCCGAGTACGCCCAGTCGCTGACCAGCAAGCCCATGAAGGGCATGCTCACCGGTCCGGTCACCATCCTGGCCTGGTCCTTCGTCCGCGATGACCAGCCGCTGGGCGAGACCGCCAACCAGGTTGGCCTGGCCCTCCGCGACGAAATCGCGGACCTCGAGGCTGCCGGCATCAAGGTCATCCAGGTGGACGAGCCCGCACTGCGCGAACTCCTGCCGCTGCGCAAGGCCGACCACGCCACCTACCTGAAGTGGTCAGTGGATTCCTTCCGCCTGGCCACCGCCGGTGCGGCCGACGCCACGCAGATCCACACCCACCTCTGCTACTCGGAGTTCGGCGTGATCATCGACGCCATTGACGGCCTCGACGCAGACGTCACCTCCATCGAAGCGGCACGTTCCCGCATGGAGGTTGTCCACGACCTCGAGTCCCACGGCTTCGGCCGCGGCGTTGGCCCGGGCGTCTACGACATCCACTCGCCGCGCGTTCCGGGCGAAGCCGAGGTCACCGAGCTCCTGGCCACCGCCGTCAAGCACGTCCCGTCACGCCAGCTCTGGGTCAACCCGGACTGCGGCCTGAAGACCCGCGGCTACGCCGAGACCGAAGAGTCCCTGCGCAACCTGGTCAAGGCCACCAAGACGGTCCGCGCCGGCCTGCTGGAGTCCGCGAAGTAACCCACCGCGTTAACGCCGACGGCGGCCGGTCACCGAAAGGTGACCGGCCGCCGTCGCGTTCTAACCGGTTTGCGCACCCCCTCCGGAGCCTGTCTGCGGTCAATCGTGGCAGCCACTCAGCCGACTCTTCGGGCTGAAGTCCCGGTCCCGCTGTCCGCCGCGGGGCCAAAGACTCTGATGCGTCACAGTGCCATGGGCGATAGTGAACTGCAGGGCCGGGGCAGCATTGTCACCCCGGTCATCTTTCTGGCCTGTTCCTTGGGAGCCGGCGGCCATGGGATGCTCCCGCCGGCCTGGTACGGCGCTGGTGGAAGGATCCGAGGGGCACCAGCAGTGGCCAGAGGACCACGAGGTTCCGGGCGACGGCAAAGGCAACCGCATAAACGATCCCGAGCCCGAAAAGCAGGAGCATTTCGGTCCCCCCCATGCCGTAGCCGACGTGGTAGGCCATGCCGTTGGCGGCGTACAGGGCGGCGGCTCCGGCGACCCCTGCAATGGGGCCGAAGCTGGCCTCCAGCCGGGTCTCGATGAATCCCCTGAAGAAGACCGCTTCGAAGAAGCCCACGGTGACTGCCAGCGCCAGCAGCGGCACCCAGTCCACGGGCCGCGGGAGCGGATACCCCCACAGCGTGATGATGAACTGGACCGACGCGAGGACCAGGGCGGCGAGCGGGTCGCCGCCACCGTAGACGATGGCGTTGCCCACGTTGAGCAGCAGTACCGCTCCGAGGAGGAACGCCGCCCAGACGAGCCGTTCACGATTGTTCCCGCCATGATTCCGCACCCGCTGTGCCGCGAGCCTCACACACTTCGGCGGCTGTTTTGCGAGGCACAATGCCGCTCCCGCTGAGGTCCATGAACCATTGCCGGGTGGCCGGATCCAGGAGCGAACAGAGCGATTTGATGTCGATCCCGGATCCGGGGTGGTCCGGGGGGCCTGTCATGTCATCCGCGGGTGCAGGACCCCGTTGGTGTAGCTGGCTTTGATGTCTTCTTCCTTCACTCCGTCCGGGAGCGGGATGTTGCGGCTGAATGAGCCGTAGCGGAATTCGGACCGGAAGTTGCCGTTGTCCTTGTGTTCTTCTTTTTCACGGCGTTCGGCGTGGATGTGCAGGAATCCGTCGGCCATCGTGATCTCGACGTCTTTGTCGGGATCAACGCCGGGTATCTCGGCGCGTACCACCAGGTTCTTGCCGTCGATAACTTCCTCGACCCGGATCGGGGACGGGGTATCTGTTGACTCAAACATGCGTTCCATGGAATCCAGCAGAGACGGGAAGGCCGGCATGGGCCGGTGTCCTTCCACTAGCGACTTGCGAAGAAGCTGGCAACAGGGACGAAAGACTCCACTTGCGGGGCAGACGCAGGTCCGGACCCGCGGAAGTCAACAGGCAGATCGGGGGCCCATATGTCTGGGATTCTTCGTGCAGGCGCCTGTCCGAGCCAGACCGAACCGACGTGGGGCCTTCCAACGGCCAAAACCACTATGATCACGACCTGACGTTGGCCCGCAGCGAGAGCCTGGACATAAGACAAGGTCGTCAACCTTCAGGGGAGCAGGACTAAAGCCTCTGACTTCCTCCATGTCTGGCATTGAACCATGAATCATGGGCCCCCGGAACAGGGCTGACACATCCTCGGCCAGCGCCAGCCTACCAGGACCCTTATCAGCACAGGAACACCCATATGAGGGAGACCAAGATGTCTGCGTCATCAGCACACCCGGGCATCGGTGCCCACCACCGAACGTTCGTCGAGATCACAACCCTTGCCGCCGGTGCCGTTTTCGCCCTCGTGGGAGTCCTCGGCTTCATCCCCGGCATCACGACAAATTATTCACAGTTGACCTTCGCAGGCCACGGCTCAGGTGCCCTGCTCCTGGGCATCTTCCAAGTGTCCATTTTGCATAACATTGTCCACTTGGCGTTCGGGGCAGCCGGCCTGCTCATGGGAAGGACCCCCGCCCAGTCGAAGTATTTCCTGATCGGCGGAGGAGCTTTATACCTTGTGATCTGGCTGTACGGGCTTCTGATTGATCAGGCCTCCGCAGCCAACTTCATCCCCGTCAACACAGCAGATAACTGGCTCCACGCCATACTGGGAGTCCTCATGCTCGCGTTGGGCATTGCGCTTGGCCGCGGTACGGCCCGCACCGGCCAAGGCCGGTAGTCGCGAGAATACGAAACCGGACAAGGAGAAGCCGCACTGGCCGGGGACGCGGGCCGCGTTGGTAGCCAAAAGTGTGTCGGACGCCCATTTTGTCCTGCGCGTCTTGGGCCCGTAGGGCGGCTCCCCTGCAAGGGGAGGAAACAGTCCATGAACGGTGAGAGATGATGTTTGAGTTTCTGGACAGGACCGATGCTGGCCGGCGGTTGGGACAGCGGCTTGCCGGGCTCCGGGGTCAGGACGTGGTGGTGCTGGGTCTGCCCCGCGGCGGTGTGCCGGTGGCCTTCGAGGTGGCGAGAGCCCTTGATGCGCCGCTGGATGTGGTTGTGGTGCGGAAATTGGGGGTTCCGTTCCAGCCGGAGGTTGCCCTGGGTGCCATTGGGGAAGGCGGCGCCCGGGTCCTGGACACGCGAACAATTGCCCTGGCCGGTGTTACGGAGGAGGACCTCCGCACGGTTGAAACGAAAGAACGCAAACTCCTGGAGCAGCGCCTGGCCAGGTACCGCCAGGGGAGGAACCGGGCCGAAGTGCACGGGCGCACCGTCATCGTGGTGGACGACGGGATTGCCACGGGCTCCACGGCTCGGGTGGCCTGCCAGGTGGCCAGGCAGTTCGGTGCGGCGCGGGTGATCCTGGCCGTGCCCGTGGCGCCCGCCCGGACGGTGGCCTCGTTTAAGGACGCGGATGAGGTCATATGCCTGGTTTCACCGCGGGACTTCCGCGCAGTGGGGTACTACTATCACGACTTTTCACCCACGGAGGATGAGGAGGTGGTGCGGCTGCTCGACGCCGCCGCCCGCGCACTGCACCGTGTTCGGCAGAAGGGTGCCCTGGCCGAGGGCGCCGAGGAGGAGGTCGAGATTTACGACGGTCGGCTTCGCCTGAGCGGCACACTGTACCGGCCGGCAGGGTGTGAGGGCATCGTTATCTTCGCCCATGGCAGCGGCAGCAGCAGGCACAGTCCCCGCAACAGGTTCGTGGCCTCCGTTCTTCACGGCGCCGGGCTGGGCACCCTGCTGCTCGACCTGCTGACCCCGGCGGAGGAGGTCAACCGGGCCAACGTCTTCGATATCGCCTTGCTGGCACAGCGGCTGGGATCTGCCACCCGGTGGCTTGAGGGGCAGCAGGACGGGTGGCATGGGCGGATTGGCTACTTCGGGGCAAGCACGGGTGCAGGCGCTGCTCTCCGGGCAGCCGCCGAACCGCATGCCAACATCGCCGCCGTCGTGTCCCGGGGAGGCCGACCGGACCTGGCCGGCGACCGGCTCGCGGCCGTGCGGGCCCCAACCCTGCTGATCGTGGGCGGGGCGGACACCCAGGTGCTGGCGCTCAACCGGCAAGCCATGGCGCTGATGCGGGCCCCCACCCGGCTCGAAATCGTTCCGGGGGCCACCCACCTCTTTGAAGAACCCGGCACGCTGGCCCGCGCGGCCACCCTGGCGGCTGGCTGGTTTAGCCGGTACCTGCTGCCGTCCCGGCAGGGAGAACCCGCTGAGGAGCTATTGCAGTGAACGTCGGAAACGAGCGCCGACCCTATGCCCACGCATCGGAACTGGAGGAGATCCGAGCCCTGGCCCGGCCACTGGAAACGGTGTCCGGCCCCCTCGACGATCTGGTGGAATTATGCTCGCCGGCACGCTTCGTGTGCCTTGGCGAGGCGTCGCACGGCACGCAGGAGTACTACCAGTGGCGGGCGGCCCTGAGCCGCCGGCTCATCGAAGAGCACACGTTCAGCTGGATCGGGGTGGAGGGCGACTGGCCGGACTGCTGGCGCATCAACTGCTGGGTCCGTGGCCAAACCGATCAGGACCTCGACGCGCGGCAGCTCCTGGCTGGCTTCGAACGGTGGCCCACCTGGATGTGGGCCAACCAGGTGGTGGCGGAGTTTCTTACCTGGCTGCGCGACTGGAACCTGGCCCGGGCGGAGAATCAGCGCACCGGTTTCTACGGGCTGGATGTCTACTCTCTCTGGGATTCCCTGCGGGAGATCTTCGGCTGGCTCGACGCCAACACACCCGAAGCCGTACCTGCCGCACTGAAGGCGTGGCAATGTTTTGTACCGTTCCGGGAAGACCCCCAGCGGTATGCCGCGAGCACACGGCTGGTGCCGCAGTCGTGCGAGGCGGACGTGGTCGCGCTCCTTGCCGAGGTGCACCGGCAGACCTTGGGCCGGGTGGAGGACGACCCTGCAGCTTTTGACGCGGTGCAGAACGCCATCGTCGCAGCGAATGCCGAGCGCTACTACCGGACCATGATCCGCGGTGACCAGCAGTCCTGGAACATCCGTGACCACCACATGAGCGACACTATAGACCGGCTGGCACGCCACCACGGTCCCGGCTCAAAGGGCCTGGTCTGGGCCCACAATACGCACATAGGTGATGCCAGGGCGACGGATATGGCTTTGGGCGGGATGGTCAACATCGGCCAGCTGATGCGTAGGCGGCATCACGGATCCGTGGTCCTCGTCGGCTTTGCCTCATATCAAGGATCCGTCACTGCCGCACGTTCCTGGGGTTCCCCAGAACAGGTCATGAACGTCCCGGAAGCCATGCCCGGCAGCCACGAAGACCTCCTTCACTCAGCCCTCCAGAGCCCGTCCACACTGATATTCGGCGCGGACCGTGCGGGCCGCTGGCTCCCCTCCTGGCGCGGACACCGGGCCATCGGGGTTGTCTACGACCCCCATCGCGAGAGGGGCAACTACGTCCCCACCGCCATGGGCCAGCGCTATGACGCATTGTTGTGGTTTCCCCGGACAACGGCGCTGGAGCCATTGCACCACGAACACGTGCCCACAGAGCCCGAGCTCGAAACCGAGCCGACCGGCTTCTAAGCCGTGCCTCAACCCGCTGCTGACCGGGCTGCCGGCTGGGGGACCTTGGACTCTACCCCCGAGGCCCGGTGCGGGCGTCGGATGGAACCATGAGTGCAGGAACCCAACGCTCCACCCGATGGCCCGTCATCACCAAGGACACGGGGTCCTTGCGGGTGAAGCCCAACCTGGCCGACTACGAGGCCGAGCGGGCGGCCTTCACCTGGGATGGGGTGCGGCGGGCTTTGGCCGGACTCCCGGGTAGCGGAGGCCTGAACATCGCCTACGAGGCAGTTGACCGCCATGCCGCAGGCCATCTGGCCGGAACCGAAGCACTCCGGTTCGTCCGGGCGGACGGCAGCATCCGCTCCCTGACTTATGCCGGGCTTGCCGGGGACACCGACAGGTTCGCCTCCGTCCTCCGGACGCTGGGCATCGGACGAGGTGACCGGGTCTTCTCGCTTCTGGGCCGCAGCCCGGAACTCTACACCGCCGTCCTGGGCACGTTCAAGAACGCCAGCGTCTTCTGTCCGCTGTTCTCCGCCTTCGGACCGGAACCGGTGCGGCAAAGGCTCTACCTGGGCTCGGGACGAGCGTTGATCACCACCAGGGCGCTGTACCGCAAGAAGGTGGCACCTATCCGGGACTCCCTCCCGGAGCTCCGCTTTGTCCTGCTGGTGGATGCCGAAGGGAACCCGGAGCCCGGCACCCTGGACCTCGCGGAACTACTGCAGGCCGCCCCGCCGGACCAGCCCATTGCAGCCACGCAGCCCGAGGACATGGCCCTGCTCCACTTCACGAGCGGGACCACCGGGACGCCGAAGGGTGCAATCCACGTTCACGACGCCGTGACCGCCCACTACGCCACCGGATACTTCGCCCTGGACCTGCATCCTGACGACATCTACTGGTGTACCGCCGATCCGGGGTGGGTGACGGGTACCTCCTACGGCATCATTGCCCCGCTCGTGCACGGCGTCACGGCCGTGGTGGACGAAGAGGAACTGGACGTGGACCGCTGGTACAGGATCCTCGCCGAACACCGGGTCACAGTCTGGTACACCGCTCCGACAGCATTGCGCATGCTTATGAAGGCCGGAGCAGAGAAGGCGGCAGGCTATGACCTGTCCGCGCTGCGGTTCGTGGCCAGCGTGGGTGAGCCGCTGAATCCCGAAGTTGTTCTCTGGGGCCGGGACGTGCTGGGCCTGCCCGTGCACGACAACTGGTGGCAGACCGAAACGGGGGGAATCATGATCGCCAACTATGCTGCCACGCCAATCCGTCCCGGATCCATGGGACGGCCGCTCCCCGGCATCGAGGCGGCGCTGGTGGCCCGGGATGCCAACGGAACGCCGGTCATCCAGGACGGCGAGGCCCGGCTCGTCACCGGGCCCGGCGCCGTGGGGGAGCTGGCATTGCGTCCCGGCTGGCCCTCGATGTTCCGCGGCTACCTCAATGACGAGGAGCGTTACCGCCGCTGTTTCGCCGGCGGCTGGTACCTCACAGGAGACCTGGCAAAGCGCGACGGGGACGGGTACTTCTGGTTCGTGGGCCGCGGAGATGACGTGATCAAGTCTTCGGGCCACCTGATCGGTCCTTTCGAAGTGGAAAGCTGCCTGATGGAGCACCCTGCAGTGGCCGAAGCGGGCGTGATTGGCGTTCCCGATCCGGTGGCCGGGGAAGTGGTGAAGGCCTTTGTTGAGCTCCGGCCGGGCCCGGAACCCTCCGAGGAGCTCAGGCTCGACATTATCGGGTTCGCCCGGAAGAGGCTTGGGCCGGCGGTGGCCCCCCGACTGCTCGACTTCACCACCAACCTGCCAAAAACGCGGAGCGGAAAGATCCTCCGACGTCTCCTGAAGTCACGCGAACTGGGGCTTCCGGAAGGCGACCTTTCAACCCTCGAACCGGCGGTTGGCGAGCGGTCATGAGTCCCCTGCAAAGCCAGTCAGTTTCGGAGGCTGGGAATGCACGGCATCTTCTGCAGCAGATGCTGCGGGTGCGCCGGCTGGAGGAAAAGTGCGTTGAACTGTACAGCGCTGCCAAAATCCGCGGTTTCCTGCACGTCTACATCGGCGAAGAAGCCGTAGCGGCCGGCGTGATCGAAACCCTCACAGCTGAGGACGCAGTAGTGGCCACGTACCGGGAGCATGGGCACGCCCTCCTCCGGGGTGTATCCGCCAGCGCCATTCTGGCCGAGATGTACGGCCATGCCGAAGGATGCTGCCGCGGCAGGGGAGGGTCCATGCATCTGTTTGACGCCGCGACCCGGTTCTATGGCGGCAATGCGATCGTAGCCGGCGGGCTGCCGCTCGCCGTCGGGCTTGCCCTGGCCGACAGGCTGGCCGGCCGGCGCCGGGTCACCGCATGCTTCTTTGGTGAAGGTGCGGTGGCTGAGGGGGAGTTCCACGAAAGCCTGAACCTGGCCGCCCTCTGGCAGCTTCCGGTGCTCTTCTGCTGCGAGAACAATCTCTATGCCATGGGTACGGCCCTGGTCCGCTCCGAGTCCCAGACGGACTTGGCCCTGAAGGCCGCAGGCTATGAGATTCCGGCCTGGAGCGTTGACGGCATGGATGTGCTCGCCGTGGAAGAGGCTTCGCGCCGGGCTGTGGACGCGGTCCGCTCCGGGGGTGGCCCGCATTTCCTGGAGTTGCGCACCTACCGCTTCCGGGCACATTCGATGTTCGACCCTGAGCTGTATCGGGAGAAAGCGGAGGTGGCCCGATGGATGGAGCGGGACCCTATTCGCCTGCTCCAGGCCACGCTGGAGGCCGCAGGCCAGCTGCCGGAGGAGGAGTGGGCCGCGCTGCAGGCGGAGGTCGACGCCGAGATAACGGCCGCCGTCGGGTTCGCTGAGGCAGGCACCCTCGAACCGGTGGAGGATCTCACCAGATTCGTGACCAGCGAGCCGGCCATCAGCGGCGGCAGCGGACAAGGCCGAGACAGCAAGTCCAGAGAAAGCCGGGTGGCAGGATGAAGACCACCTACCGGGAAGCGGTGCGCGCTGCCCTCCGTGATGCCATCCAGCGCGACAGCCGGGTCTTCCTGATGGGCGAGGACGTGGGCCGCTATGGGGGCAGCTTCGCCGTCAGTCTTGGGTTGCTGGAAGAATTCGGGCCCGACCGCATCCGCGATACTCCGCTGTCTGAATCCGGTTTCGTAGGCGCGGGCATCGGGGCCGCCCTGGGCGGGCTGCGTCCCATCGTGGAAGTCATGACCGTCAACTTCAGCCTGCTCGCGCTGGACCAGATTGTGAACAATGCCGCCACCTTGCTGCATATGTCCGGCGGGCAGTTCAACGTGCCGCTGGTTATCCGGATGACCACCGGGGCCGGCCGCCAGCTGGGCGCCCAGCATTCGCACAGCCTGGAAGGCTGGTACGCGCACATTCCGGGCCTGCGCATCCTGACTCCTGCCACCCTTGCCGATGCCCGCGGGATGCTGTGGACCGCGCTGGAGGACCCGGACCCGGTACTGATCTTTGAGCACGGCTCGCTATATAACGTGGCCGGGGAGCTGGCGGACGACGCCGGGCCGGTCGGCATTGATGAGGCTGCTGTCCTGCGCCCGGGTGAGGACATCACGCTCATCACCTACGGGGGCACGCTTCCCGCTGTGCTGGACGCCGCTGAGCAGTTGGCGGGGGAAGGCATTGACGCGGAGGTCATCGATCTGCGGGTCCTTCGGCCACTCGATGACCGAACCATCCTTCGCAGCGTGGGCAGGACCCACCGGGCGGTGGTGGTTGACGAGGGCTGGCGGAGCGGCAGTATCTCGGCGGAGATAGCTGCGAGGATCAGCGAGCACGCGTTTTTCGACCTGGATGCCCCGGTGGAGCGGGTCTGCAGTGCGGAAGTGCCTGTGCCGTACGCCAAACATATGGAACTGGCAGCCCTGCCCTCGGTTGAACGGGTAGTGGCCGCCTCGCGGAGAGCGGCGGGGTCCGGTGGCTGAGTTCCGGATGCCGTCCCTGGGCGCCGACATGGAACACGGCAAGGTGGTGGAGTGGCTGGTCAAACCCGGCGATTATGTCCACAAGGGCGATCTGGTGGCGGCGGTGGATACGGACAAGACCGTGATGGACGTGGAGTCCTTCGAAGAGGGTGTTGTGGCCGAATTCCTGGTGGAGATCGGTGACACGGTGGACGTGGGGACACCGATCGCCAGGATCACCGCCACACCCGCCGAAAAGGCCCCGGCCGGGCCGCCGATTTTGGTTCCCGCACCGGCGGCCGCGGCTGAGGACACCGGGGTCTTTCCGTTCGAGCCGCCCGAACATGGCGTGCACGTTTCGCCCCCGGTACGGCATCTGGCACACAGGCTGGGTGTCGACGTCGGGTCGGTCCGCGGGAGCGGCAGGAACGGTGAGGTGACCCGGGCCGACGTCGAAAGCGCCGCCGACGGTGCGGTCCGCGGTGAGTCCACGGCTCCAGCAGCCCAACGCGGTCCGGCGGAGGGGCGCGGGTTGCGCTCCTCGCCGCTGGCCCGCCGGGTGGCGGCCCAGCTTGGCATCGATCTGCGGGGCCTGCAGGGAACAGGTCCGGGCGGTGCCGTCATTGAATCCGACGTACGCCGTGCCTCGCACTCCGCCGCCGGGGCGCAGGAGGTGCCTGCGCCTGCGCCTTCCCAGCCTGCGGAAACACCGGCCGGGCCTGCTCCACGGCGGAGCCGGAAAGAGGCGTCGGAGACCAAAACCGGCACGCTCAGGCAGGCAATCGGTTCGCTGATGGCCCGTTCGAAAAAGGAAATCCCGCACTATTACCTGGCCGCTACCCTTGATCTGGAAGCCGCCATGTCATGGATGCAGTCGGTCAACCAGCAGCGTCCGGTCTCGGCCCGCCTAGTCCCCTCGGCATTGCTCCTGAAAGCGACGGCGCTGGCTGCGAAGGACGTGCCGGACATGAACGGCTTCTTCACCCATGGCGAGTTCCGGCCCAGCACCAGTGTCCACCTTGGCGTCGCAGTGGCACTGCGCCGCGGCGGGCTGGTGGCACCTGCCCTGCACAATGCGGAAGCACTGACCCTCGACGAACTCATGGACCAGCTGCGCGGCCTAGTCAGCCGAGCCCGGGCGGGCCGACTGCAGCGCGCCGAGATGGCAGATCCCACGCTCACCGTGACCAACCTGGGCGACCTCGGCGTGGAAAGTGTGTACGGCGTCATTTACCCACCCCAGGTGGCCATGGTCGGCTTCGGAAAGGTCCTGGAGCAGCCGTGGGCGCGCGACGGAATGCTCGGGGTACGGCACGCTGTCATAGCGACGCTTTCCGCTGACCACCGGGTCAGCGACGGGCTGCGCGGCGGCCGGTTCCTGTCTCGGATCGATGAGTTGCTGCAGAAACCGGAGGAGCTATGAACCACGAGGACGCCCGGAAGGCGGCGCAGGCAGCTATCCGCCAGGTGGCACCCGAGGTCGAACCGGAAGATCTTGAGGGGAGCGCCAGGCTGCGCCAGGACCTGGAACTGGACTCACTGGATTTTTTGCGCCTGGTGGAGACCATCGCCAGGTCCACGGGCGTGGAGATTCCGGAACGCGACTACCCCGCGGTGGCGACAGTGCGTGGCCTGATCACCTATCTGGCCGACCACGGCTGAGGGGCAGGCCGCCCCGGGCGAGACCCGGTCAGCGGGGTCCGGCAAGGCTGACTGCGGTCACCTTGTATTCAGGGCATCCCGTGACCTCGTCCCCCGAGGGCGACGTAAGGCTGTTGACGGCGGCACCAGGGAAGTGGAAACCGGCGAACACCTGGCCGGGTGCCACATCATCGGTAATCCTGGCACGCAGGACCGCTGTTCCGTGCCTGCTGTTCAGATGGACGGGATCGCCGTTGTTCAGTCCCAACAGCACGGCATCTCCAGGCTCGACGTCGATCGTCTCGAGGGAGAGCAGGCGCAGGTTGTCGGTGCGGCGGGTCATACTGCCGGAGTTGTAATGCTCAGCCCTGCGCCCGGTAATAAGAAGGAACGGGAAATCGGCGTCGCATTGTTCTCCCGGGGGCAGGTACGGGCTGGCGGCCAAGTGTGCCAGGCCGTCCGGGGTGGCGAAACGGTCCCGGTAGAGCCGCGGCGTGCCGGGGGAGTCCGCAGAACTGCACGGCCAGTGGAGGGGGCCGTCCCGGTCCAGGCGTGCATGAGTGATACCGCCGAACACTGGTGCCACTGCGGCACATTCGGCCATGGCCTCCGCCGGTGTGGCGCAGCCAAGGTCCGCGCCCAGCCGGGACGCGACGGCGTGCAGCACCGCAAAGTCGGTCCGGACCCCGGCCGGGGGTGCCACCGCCTCCCGGACCCGCTGGAAGCGCCGGTCGAAATTGACGAACGTGCCGTCCTTTTCCAGCCATGAGGCCACGGGGAAGACGACGTCGGCGGTGGCTGCCGTGGCGGTAAGGAACAGATCGTTGCAGATCACTAGCGGGCAGGCGTCCAGGGCCGCGCGTACCGACGCGCTGTCAGGGTCGGTGGTGAGCACGTCCTCGCCGATGATCCAGAGCGCCTTCAGCGACCCGGTCCGGGCGGCAGCGAACATCTGCGGGATCCGAAGCCCGGGCCGCGGCGGTACCTGTGTCCGCCAGGCCTCGGCGCATCGGGCCCTCGCCACCGGGTCCAGAACCTTCTGGTAACCGGGCAACGTATCGGGCAGTGCGCCCATGTCCGAGGCGCCCTGGACGTTGTTCTGGCCGCGCAGCGGGTTAACCCCTCCGCCGGCGCCCGGCCCCACGGCGCCGCGGAGGAGGGCCAGGTTGGACAGCGTCCGAACCCCGTCCGTGCCGTGCAGGTGTTCGGTCACGCCGAGGCCGTAGAAAATGGCCGGCGCCAGCGCGTGCCCGTACGTCAGGGCCGCCTGCACCAGGTCATCCGCCGGGACGCCGGAAATATCGGCCACCCTTTCCGGCGGGTAGTCGCCGAGCAAAGCCAACAGCTCCTCATAGCCGGTGGCGTGCGCATCCAGGAACGCGGTGTCCACCAGCCCTTCCCGGACCAGTACGTGCGCGAGTCCGTTGAACACAGCCACGTTGGTTCCTGGACGGGGCCGGAGGTGGATGTCTGCGTGCCGGGCCAGGAAGGTGCGGCGGGGATCCACCACCACCAGGCGGGCGCCGTCCATGACCCGCTGGAAGATGCGCGAACCGACCACCGGGTGGGCCGCCGTCGGGTTCGCACCGACCAGGAGGACCGCGTCACACCGGTCCAGGTCATCGAACGGGTTTGTCCCGCCGCCCAGCCCGAACGTGGCGGCCAGGCCGGCCGCGGAGGGAGCATGGCAAAGCCGGGAGCAGTTGTCCACGTTGTTGGTTCCCAAGACGGCCCGGGCGAACTTCTGGGCCAGGTAGTTCTCCTCGTTGGTGGCCCGGGCCGAGGAGATGAGCGCGAATCCGTCAGGATCGGAGTCCCTGATCCCGGCCAGCCGTGTGGCCACGTACTCCACGGCCTCGTCCCAGGTTGCCGGGGCCAGCGTGCCGCTGCGGCGGATCAGCGGGGTGGTCAGGCGATCCGGGGAGCTGAGGAAACCGTGGGCGAAGCGTCCCTTGACGCAGGCGTGGCCGCGGTTGACGGACCCATCACCAACCGGGGTGACGGTCATGATCGCGTTGTCGCGGGTGGAGACCTCCAGGCTGCAGCCGACCCCGCAATAGCCGCACGTGGTCCTGGTCTGCCGCTCAACCGGCAACAGATTAAGCAGGAGCCCAGGTTCAGACAGTGCGCCGGTAGGGCACGTGTCCACGCAGGCCCCACAGGAAACGCAATCGGATTCCGCCCAGGGACCGCCCGTGCCCGGGGCCACCACCGTGTCGGCGCCGCGGTTCACGAGCGTCAGGGCGAACGTGCCCTGGATTTCTGCACACGCGCGCACACACCGCCCGCAGGCGATGCAGAGGTCACGGTCGAGTTTGACGTAAGGGTGGGAATGGTCGAGGCCGCGCTGCGGTGGCAGGACGGAACGGTCCGGGGATGTCACCCCATACTCGGCGCATTGCCGGACGAGTTCGCTGCGGTCTGCCGGTACATCCAGAGCCCGCGGCGGCAGCCCCGCGACAATGGCCTGCAAGGCATCGCGCCGGTTCCCCCGGGATGCCTCAACGGCGATGCGCAGTCCGTCCTCGGCCGGGGTGCTGCAGGCGGCGGCCAGTCCCCGGCCGGCGACGTCCACCAGACACGTCCGGCAGGAGGCCACCGAGCTGAGCCGGTCGTCATGGCACAACGCCGGGAGGGCCAAACCCGCGGCCCGCACGGCGTCAAGCAGCGTAGCTCCGCGGAGCACTTCGACGGCTTGTCCGTCAATAAGCAGTTTCATGCGGGCCACCCGGTCAGCCCATAGACGCGGGCAAGGCTTCGTACTGCCGCCGGTACGCGGCGGCCGAAGGCGCACAGGCTGCCAGCGGCCATGCTGCGCAGCACCTCGCCGCGTTCGCGGCCGATGTCCGGGGTATCCGGCCGTTCCGCCAAGGCGCGGCCGCGCCAAGACCCTACCCGGCACGGTGAGCACTGTCCGCAGCTCTCCGCCGCGGCAAAGTCCCACAGGTTCTGCAGCACCTGCGCGCCGGTGAGCCTATCGTCGAAGGCCACGATCCCCACATGGCCGAGGGCCGCGCCGAACCGGGACAGTGCGGCGTCGCTCAGCGGCACGTCGATGTCCTGCGGGCCGAGGAAGCCGCCCAGCGGCCCGCCGATCTGCAGCGCACGCAGTTCCCTGCCGTCGCGAAGCCCGCCGCCGAGTTCCTCCACGATCCGCCGGACGGGCGTGCCGATTTCCACCTCGTAGGCTCCGGGCCGGAGGAACCGTTCCGACAGGCAGGCGAGCACTGTGCCGGCCTCATCCGGGGTTCCCAGCGCCGCATACGCGGGCCCGCCGTGCTGCACGATCCATGGGACTGCGCTGAGCGTTTCCACGTTGTTGACCACAGTGGGCTGGCCGTAGAGTCCGCGCGTGGCAGGGAACGGCGGACGGGGCCGCACTGTGCCGCGCAGCCCTTCCAGCCCGTTAATCAGGGCCGTTTCCTCACCGGACACATAGGACCCTGCGCCCTCGACCACATGGAAGTTCAGGCTGAACCCGCTTCCCGCGACGTTCGGGCCAAGGTGCCCGGCAGCGCGTGCTTCGGCCACCGCTTCCCGCAGCCGGGCGGCGGCGTGCGGGTACTCCGAGCGGACGAACACGATGCCCGTGGCAGCGCCGACGGCGAAGCAGGCCAAGGCCAGGCCCTCCAACACGCGGTGCGGATCCTCTTCCATGAGCAGCCGGTCGGCGTAGGAACCGGGGTCGCCCTCATCGCCATTGGCCACCACTACCCGGGGCGCAGGGTGTTCGAGGGCGGCCCGCCATTTGGCGGCGGCACGGAAACCGGCGCCGCCCCGTCCTCGCAACTGGGCAGCCTCGACCCGGTCCAGGACGTCCTCAGGTGTTCCGGAGGCGGCCACGTCCGGCCATACCTGCCAGGGCTGCAAACCGCCGAGTAGCCCGGCGGTCACCACGGGAAACGGGCTAGCGCAAGAAACCGGGATGGGCGGGGCCGTCCGCGGGGCTGCTCCCAGCAACTGTGCCGCCAGTTCCGGCCCGGCATGCGGGTCCACGCCGTCCAGTGCCGCGGGACCAGTGAAACAGTAGCCCAGGCAGCGCACGGCCTGGAGCGACACAGAGCCGTCCGCGCTGCAGGCTCCGGCCTCCACTCCCAGCGCCGCCTCCACCTCAGCGAGGTGCGCGCCACCGGCTGCTGCAAAGCAGGCGGCAGCGGTGCAGACCCTTACATGGCGGGCTGCGCGGGGCGCCGTAAAATCAGCGAAGTAGGAAGCCGGTCCTTCGACCGCTGCCGCGGGCAGCCCCAGCGTGCGGGCAATATCTGCCGGAGCGGCAACGGAGCTCCGCAACACGTCCGGGATCTCGCCGACCGGCCGGTCGAAGCGCGCGGCGTACCGGAGGAATGGATCGTCGGTGTTCCGTTCCCTCCAGCCCTCAGCCCCGGCGCCCGGGCGCCCGGCAGGGAATTCATGCATGCGTTCATCATGGACTCACATGGCCTCAATGAGGTAAGGGTCGAAAGTCCCGCCAAACACGGGAGCCGCACCGCGGCAGTGCTTCACCCCGGCTGGGCGCTCAGGACTCCCAGAGGATTTCGTCGTCCACCACGCCGTCTTCGTCGGCGGCTACCACCAGGACCTCGTCCGTGAAGTGTGAGCCCAGCGTGAAGTCCATGACAAAGTAGCGCTCGGGCTGGCCGGGGAAAATGCCCACGTGGCCGAGCTTGAGGGCTTTGAGGAAGACGTCGTTGGTGAGCTGGCTGCGTTCCTCCACGCCGAAGACTTTCTGCATTTGCTCGTCCTTGAGGGCGCTGCAGTGGAAGTGAAGGTATTCCTGGGGGCTGGTGCCTTCCTGCTCCAGCTCGTCGGCGATCATCTGCCGCACCTCATCCACCAGCTCGGGGAGGAACCGCAGCCGGTAGTCCACCTTGTGCATGGCCGCTTCGTCAAAGTGGTCGTGTGCGTTGATGTTCAGGTCAAGTTCCAGTACCTGGCCACCCAGCTCATGTTTGGCGGCGATGTTGTGATCCCTGCCGTGGTTGAGCTCGATTTCTCCAAAGTGCTGGCTCGCTACCCTGTTCATACCTTCAACATAGACCCCAAGTGCTGCGCTTTCCAGCATTCCGGGCTAATTGCCTGAGGACCCCGCCGCAGCCATCGTCTCGGCGAGCAGGTCCACAAACAGCTGCACCCGGGCGGTCTTCTTCTCGTTGATGAGCAGGGCAAACACGTTCCGGGCCAGCCGGATTTCGGGAACGTCCAGCACTACAACGCCGGCCGGCCGGTTCCGCAATGCGAGCTCGGGCACCAGCGCCGCGCCCAGTCCGGCGGCCGCCATTTCGAGGCTGGCATGGAAGTCGTCGCTGTGGGCCACCACGCGCGGATGCAGGTTGCAGCTGGCAAAGAGCCGCTCGATCACGACGGCGTCGGGGCTCCCGGGGTGGTGCATGATCCAGGGCAGCTCGGACAGATGGTCCGCCGCCACCTTGGCGTCCGTGCGGAATCCCCAGCCCGCGGGGAGCACTACGCGGAAGTTGTCATCGCCGATCCACTGCCGGTTAATGGTGTGCGGCCAGGCGAGCCCGGACTGGCCCACCTGGAAGACCAGCGCCACGTCCAGCTCTCCGCCGGTGCGCAGTCCCTGGATGGTCTGGGCCGGTTCGGCCACCGATACTTTGAGGTCGATGGCCAGGTCCTTCCATGCCGGATTCTTCAGGATCCGCGGGAGGACGTAGGTTGCCAGGCTGGGGAAGATTCCCAGCCGAAGCTCCTGGCTGGTGCTGCTGTGTGTCTTGGAGGCTGCCGCCATCAGGGCTTCGATGTCCGTCAGCACCTTCGCGGCGTGCCGGGTCATCACTTCCGCCGCTTCCGTGGGGACCACGCTGCGGGCCGAACGCTGGAACAGGACCACGCCCGTCTCGCGTTCCAGGGCGGACATCTGTTGCGAGACAGCCGACGCCGTGTAGCCCAGGCGTGCCGCTGCGGCCGCGAACGAGCCCAGCCGGGTCACTTCCAGGAGGGTCTTCAGATGTACGGGATTTACCAACGCTGTCCTTCGGTCAGGGCCGCCTTGGCACTGCGGTGTGCCGGGGATGGAACGCCCGCTTCATTCTGGCACAAAGATTTACGGCAAACTCAGTCATCCACCGGCCCCACGGCACCGAACTGCCCCTAGAGAGTTTGCAGCGAGCAGGCGCACACGCAAGACGAGCAGGGGAGCAGAACAGTGTCTTTGGCAGGGAACTCGACCTTCAAGCCGCAGGGACGGCGCATCGCGGTCGTGGGCAGCGGAGTGGCCGGCCTGACGGCCGCGTATGTCCTGAACCGGCACGACAACGTCACCCTTTTCGAGTCGGACAGCAGGCTGGGCGGCCACGCCCACACCCACAATGTCGCGCAGCCGGATGGATCCGTCCTCGGCATCGACACCGGCTTCATCGTCCACAACGAGCGGACCTATCCCACCCTGCTGCGGCTGTTCGCCGAGCTGGGCGTGGAGACGCAGGACTCCGAAATGAGTATGTCCGTCCGCTGTGACGGCTGCGGCTTGGAGTACGCCGGGGCCCGTGGGGGCGGCCGCGGGATCATCGCCCGCCCGTCCAGCCTGCTGCGCGGACGCTACCTGCTGATGCTGCTGGAGGTCATGCGCTTCTACCGCAGGGCCCGCGCTCTGATTGAGTCGCCTCCAGCGTCCGACGCCGGCCCTGGTGCGGGCGGCGCGGAGCTGACCCTCGGTGACTTCCTGGCAAAGGAACGCTTCAGCAAGTACTTCATCTCCCATTTCATGACGCCGGTGGTCAGCGCGGTCTGGTCATGCGATCCCACCACGGCACTGTCCTATCCGGCGCGATACCTCTTCACGTTTTTGGGACACCACGGCATGCTGGGCGTCAAGGGTTCGCCGCAGTGGCGGACGGTCACCGGCGGTTCGGGGCAGTACGTGGAGAAGTTGGCCGCCACGCTCCCGGACATCAGGCTTAGCAGTCCGGTCACCGCTATCCGGCGCCACGCCCTCGGCGTGGAAGTGGACACCGATCACGGAGTCGAGGATTTTGAGGCCGTGGTCATTGCCACGCACCCGGCCCAGGCCCTGGGCTTCCTCGCGGACGCCACACCGGCTGAGAGGGAAGCCCTCGGCCAGATGCCGTACTCCGTCAACCACACCCTTTTCCACCGGGACCCGGCCGTCCTGCCCGCCGCGGACAATGCCAGGGCGTCCTGGAACTACCGTCTCCCGGACTGCGAAGCCCGCCCGGACAAGGTCCTGGTCAGCTACGACCTCACCCGGCTGCAACGCCTGGAGCCGGCCGATGGCCTGCCGTACCTGGTGAGCCTGGGGGAGTCCGAGCTCATCGCGGAAGGCCGGGTCCTGGAACACTTGGTCTACGAGCACCCCCAGTACACCCCCGAATCACTGCGGGCACAGCAGCGCATTGCGGCCCTGAGTGATGACCGCATCGCCTACGCCGGCGCCTACCTGGGCTGGGGGTTCCATGAGGACGGCGCCCTGGCCGGTGTCCGTGCCGCTGCGAGCCTGGGACGAACTTGGGACGGGCCCGCGGCTCAGGCACCCGAGCCCGAACTGCTCTCTGCCTCGGAGGGCGCATGAGCTCGACGGCAGCCATCTACCGCACGTCCATCTCCCACGTGCGCCAGAGTCCGCTGAAGAATGCTTTCACCTACCGGAGCTACAGCTGGTTTGTGGACGTGGACCGGCTCCCGGTTCTGCCCCGGCTCATGCGGCCGCTGGCTGTCTTCCGGGCCGCCGACCATCTGGGCGATCCCGACGCCACCATCCGCAGCAACGTGGAACGGTTCCTGCGGACCCGGGGGATAGAGCCCGACGGCGGGGCCATCCGGATGCTGACCAGCGCCCGGGTCTTCGGCCACGTCTTCAACCCCCTCACCCTCTTCTGGTGCTACCGGAAGTCCGGGGAGCTGCAGTGTGTCATCGCCGAAGTCCACAACACCTACGGCGAACGCCACTGCTACCTCCTGGAAACGGATCCTTCCGGCCGGGCCAGCGTGCCCAAGGCCTTCTACGTTTCTCCGTTCAATGACGTTGACGGGCAGTACCGGATGAAGCTGCCCGCGCCGGAGCAACGGCTGGCCGTCTCCATCGTCCTGGAGCGGGAAGGACAGCGGCCGTTCGCCGCGACCATGGACGGGGACCGGCGACCGGCCACCGTCAGGAACATCCTGGCAGCGGCCGTTGCCATCCCGGCTGCGCCGCTGCTGGTATCCGCGCTGATCCGGATCCA